>JAYTTR010000122.1:0-2533 GCA_043744935.1 Gemmatimonadaceae bacterium | reverse complement strand
ACGAAGAAAAACGCGGAAACGCGAAAGGCACTGCGGTTTTTTGCCGAGCGTCGTGTGAAGACACATTTCGTCGATTTGCAAGAGCGTGCGGCGGCGTTAGGTGAACTGCGACGCTTTGCGCAAAAATTCGGCGTCGAAAAATTGATCGACCGCGAGTCCAAACGATTTGCCGAGCTTGGATTGCGTAGCGCGTTGTATGGTGAGGAGCGGTGGCTGACGATTTTGGCGGACGAACCAATGGTGTTGCGACAGCCACTCGCGCGGCTGCAGCACAAGTTGACGATTGGCATGAATGAGGCGACATGGAAGGAATGGTTGGCGTAAATGCTGCACGCTCCGGTTCGCTGGATCGCCCGTCGTTGTCTGCGATGGTTCTACCGTGAATGTCAGTTTGTCGGACTGGAGCGCATTCCCGCTGACGGCCCAGTCTTGCTGATTGGGAATCATCCCAACGACATCCCCGATGTGTTGTGCGGCTATCTCACAACGCGACGCCGTGTGATGTATGTGGCCACGGTCGCTGGTGCCACGTCGAGAATTTCACGGGCGATGTATCGCGGACTTGGAGTCATTCCCGTGGCGCGCGTGCGTGACGCGCGAAAAATGCGGCAGCAAGGTCTCGACGCGGCGGCTACAAATGCGGCGGCATTTTCGCGCATTGTCGCGCTGCTTCGAGCGGGTGAGATTGTTGGCGTGTTTCCTGAGGGCGGTGTTCACGAGGGTCCATCTCTTGGCAATTTTCGTGCGGGTGTTGCCAAGATGGCGCTCAATTGCATTGTTAATGGCGAGTCCAACGGTTTGAACATCGTAGTATTTGGTGTGCAGTATGACGCGGCTCGAACGACCCGAAGCGATGTGACAATCACCGTTGCCGAGCCAATTGTATTTGACGATTGGATCGCGGAGCACGCCACGGTTCACGTGAACGTTGCGTTGGCGCTCAGGCAACGCCTGCGAACAGCGCTTCTCGCGGTCACAAGAAATTCGTCGTCGTGGGCAGCGGCCGAGGGGCGCGATCGTTTAACTGCGGTGATTGGCGCGTTAATGTCGGGCGGTGACGCATCGCCATTGGAATCGGCAGCGCGCGTGCAGGCGATGTGCGCCGTTGCGACAGATGCTGCGGAATGGCCAGACAACGCGCTCCGACCGCTGGTTCACGAGATCGCCACCGCGGTTGCGCGCGCGGGTGGCATTGCCACGTCGTCGCGTGACAGCGCTCGCGTCTGTGCGGCCGCTGGAGTACAACAGGTTACATCCGCCTGGCCATCGCCGCTATTGCTGCTGCTCGCGACACCGCTCGGATTGCTTGGACTACTGGTGCACGGTCCGATACTCGACGCGATCTGGACATTGGCAAAGCGGTCAACGAAAGATCGCACCGAATGGGTGGCGCGTGCCTTTGTGCCGGGACTGTACCTTATGTTGCTCTGGTACATGGTGCTGGGCACCATGTTCGCCGTGGGGCTGCACGCCTCCGCGCACTCGGCATGGTTGGCCGTTCCTGCCGTGATGTTGTTGCCTCGACTTGGTGATTTCGCCGTGAGTTGGCGTGACGCGGTAAACGCTGAGCGTTTGCGTCGTCGAGTGATGCGTTGGTCGCCGGCAGACCGCGCGGCAGTATGTACTACCGCGAGCGCCCTTCGTGCCGCATGGCATTCCTATCAAACGAGTTCTGTTGTGAAGGCATCTGTATGACACTGCTCGCTATCGGAAACGCGGGAGTCGACTTTGGCGCGTCAGAGATTTTCCGCGATATCACGTTCACGATTGCGGACGGTGATCGCTGGGCGATTGTTGGAAGAAACGGCACCGGCAAGACCACACTGATCAAGCTCATCACCGGTGACGTTACGCCCACCCGCGGCACGGTGACACGTCAGCCTGGTCTTCGTGTTGCGTTAATGGATCAACATCGGCGCTTTCCGGAAGACATGTCGTTGTGGGAGATCGTGGCAGGCGCCTTTGGCGAGCTTCGTGACCTGGAGCATTCGCTCGCCGATCAGGCGGCAAATCTTGAGCACGATCACGGCGAACTGGCGATGGCGAAGTACGGCCGTGACCTGGAGCGTTTCGAACGCGACGGCGGCTATCAGATGGCGGCCAAAGTCGACTCGGTGTTGATGGGCGTTGGTTTCGATCCTGACGCAGCGAAAGCGACGTCGATCGGCACCCTGAGTGGGGGCGAACGTGGACGTGTCGCGCTCGCCCGTCAGCTCGCCACGCCCGCGGAACTGTTGCTGCTGGACGAACCGACCAATCACCTCGATCTCGAAACGACGGCGTGGCTCGAGAACTATCTGCGCGAGACGGATCGCACGGTGGTCTGCATTAGCCATGATCGCGCGTTCCTCGCGGCGATGGCGGATCACGTGTTGCATTTTGAAGGGGGGACGGCGTTTGCGTACAATGGCGGTTATGCGTCGTTCATCACGCAGCGCGAAGAGCGACGTTTGACGCAGTTGCGACAGTTTGATCAACAATCCAAAAAAATTGCGTCGGAGCTGGAATACATCGCGCGCAATCTTGCGGGTGT
>JAYTTR010000121.1:0-9920 GCA_043744935.1 Gemmatimonadaceae bacterium | reverse complement strand
CGCGATCGCTCGCTCCACTTCTGCGCGTGCCTCGAGGAGATACTTGCGCGCATCATGCCGTGCGCTGCGCTCAATCTCGCGTTCTCGTTCGCGCACCTTGAGTTCGCGATCCGCGACGGTGGCCAGTCGTGACCGAACTTTATATTGCTCCGTGTCCATCAGCCGTTCGCGATCCGCGAGTACAGTTTCGCGCGCTTCAATGTCGGCCAACAACACGGCCAGATCACGCTCCCCCGTTGGGAGTCGGTCTTCGGCGCGCCGCAACACCTCTTCCGGTAATTGCAACCGTCGTGCGATGCTGATGCCGTAGCTGCGTCCGGGCACGCCCTTCAACAACCGATACGTTGGTGCGAGCTGCACCGCATCAAACTGCAACGACGCATTCACGACGCCGTTTACTTCGGTCGCCAACAACTTGAGCTGACCGAGGTGTGTGGTTGCGAGGGTGAGCGTTCCTCGTTGTGTAAGCGTTTCAAGGATAGCCCCCCCAAGGGCAGCACCTTCGGCCGGATCCGTCCCCGAGCCTAACTCGTCGACCAACACCAACGACGCGGGCGTCGCCATACGCAAAATCTCACCCAAGTTTTTAACGTGCGCACTGAAGGTGGAGAGGCTCGCTTCAATGCTTTGCTCATCGCCGACATCGGCAAACACGTCATCAAAAACAGGCAGCCGACTGGTTGGGCCAACGGGTGCTGGCACGCCGGCCTGGGCCATCATCGCGAGCAAACCGATTGCCTTCAGCAACACCGTTTTACCGCCGGTGTTGGGGCCTGAGACCAGCATCGTACGTTCGACCGGATCCAATGCCAGGTCGAACGGCACCACCGCAGTGCCGCGCGCCAGCAAGAGTGGATGACGTCCCTCAACGATCACCAGACCATCTGACGCCGCGCCAAACGCGAGCGGCGCACACCCGTTGTCAATCGCATATCTCGCCCGCGCGTACAATGCATCGAGCGCGACCAGTGCATCGAATGCGCCACGCATCGTTTCGTGATACGGTCGCAACGTTTCGGTGAGCGCTTGCAACACCCGCTCAACTTCACGCTGCTCTTCGAGTTCCAGCTCGCGCAGTCTATTGCCGAATTCCACCGCCGCTGGTGGTTCCACAAATATTGTTTCGCCCGTACCCGAACTGTCATGGACAATGCCGCCGACATAGCCGCGTCCACCACGACGCATGGGCATGACCCATCGACCGTTGCGCACCGTGACGGAAAGGTCACTGACTTGATGATGTGGTTCGAGCTTGCGCATTTCGCGCTCGAGCAATCGTACGAGCTCACCTTCCGCTTGCCGTAGCTCTCGACGTACACGACGGAGACTTGGCGATGCATCGTCGCGGACCGTAGCATCATCAGCGATGGCGCGTGTGATGCCATCCTCAATGGCCCGGAGGTCGACGAGCGCGCCGACGAGATGCGAGAGGAAGGCCAGCACAATGGCCGGCCGACGCGGGTCACGCAGTGCCTCGCGCGTCCGTCGCGATGATCGCAGTAGCGTGGCGCCGTGCAAGAGTTCTGTTGCGGTCCAGCTCAGCGCGCCAATACGCAGTCGCTTGAGCGCATCGGCAAGGTCGGGAATAGGCTCTGCCGGCCAGCCATTGTCGGACAGCACCGACGCGCGTACAGCGTTTACCCGCGCGTGCTCGCCGTCAATCCACGAACGATCCGTGCTGGGCTCCAACGCACGCACGGCGGCGGCTCCCGGCGCCGAATGCGCGCGTGCGGCAACATGCGTCATGAGACGCGGAAATTCTAGAATACCGAGGGCGTGCGCGTTCATCGGGATAGCGGGGTGCCGAAGCCAAAAACCCGAACCGGCGTATACGCAGGTCCGGGATCAGGCAAAGCTGCTTTGTAAATCAGAGTGCTGTCAGCCGCGAGCGAGTTCGTCGCGTGCTATCGAATTGATCGTGCTGCCATCGGCGCGCCCTTTGAAGAGCGGCATAACGCGCGCCATCACAGCGCCAACGTTGGTCGCGCCGCCAGCAATTGCGTCTCGAATCGCCATGCGAAGTTCGTCAGGATTGACCTGAGCCGGCAAATACACCTCGAGAGCGAACGCCTCGGACTGCTCTTTTTCCGCGAGATCCGTTCGCCCTGCCCTGCCGTACAGTTCGACCGATTCCTTGCGTTTTTTTATACTTTTTCGAATGACGTCAACCACGTCTTCGTCAACCGCATCTCGTCGTAGCTCAATCTCTCGGTTTTTAACTTCCGATATGACCATGCCAAGCAAGAGTAACTGCTGCTTATCCTGCGCACGTCGAGCCGATGTTTGATCTGCTTGCAACCGCACAAGCAGCGAAGCGCCGCCAGCGGTCACGAGAGAACTCAACCCTGACGTGTGCGACGATTTTTACGAACAGCCGCATTCATCTTCCGCTTACGACGCTCAGACGGCTTTTCGTAGTGACGATGCTTGCGCAGGTCGGACAGGATACCGGCCTTCTCACACTTCTTCTTGAAGCGTTTGAGGGCCCGCTCAAAATTCTCGTCCTCGTGGATGATGACTTCGGACAAACTCGATCTCTCCCTGGGGTCCCGCTCACCGTTCTCGCACGAGGCGGCAAGAATACAGCGGCAGGAAACGCGGCTCGCGCGATCGCTCACGGCAGGAGGTGCCGGGGGCTTCGCGCGTCCTAAGTAAAGGCACGACAGCCTTGTATCTTACCTACACACGGCGAGACGGTCAAGGCGCGACAGCCTATCCGGGAGGCCAATGCATCGCCCGCCCGCCCAATACGTGCGCGTGCAGGTGAAATACGGACTGCCCGCCGTTGACACCGGTATTCAGCACCAGCCGAAACCCGGACTCCGCGACACCCTCAGCGCGCGCCACCTCGATCGCCAGTTGCATCACCGCATCCAACTGCGCCGGGTCTGTCACCTCGAGTACCGATTCCACGTGCGCACGAGGAATGACCAGCACGTGCACCGGCGCTTGCGGGTTGATGTCCCGAAATGCGACGGCCAGCGCATTCTGTGCCACGAATGGCACCGGAACATCGCCTCGCGCGATCCGGCAAAACAGGCAATTGTCACTCATCGCGTTCGCTCAGGATAGAAAAAGTAAGCGTGCTTCGCGCGATGGCGAGCGCCGCGACACCAGCCGTTTCGAAGCGCAAAATTGTTGGTGCAACGCTCGCCCGACGAAAACCGGCCGCTTCGAGCGCGGCGAGTTCGTCGTCTTCAATACCGCCTTCCGGACCGAGCGCAATCACCAACGGTTCCGGCGCGGCACGCAGCGCCGCACCCATGGGGACGCCAAGCGAATCCAGAACCAACCGATTGCCTCGTGGCGACGCGAGGAGGGCGCGTTCCAGAGTGGCCTCCGGAAATAGTTGCGGCAGCCATGCACCTTCGGACTGTGCAAGCGCACCCTCCATTCGAGCGCGCACTTTCGCTTGAAACGTCGAGCCCTCCCCGCGTGGTGAGACGCTCCGTGAGCGACGCCACAGTACCGGACGCCAGCTCGTACACGCCAGTTCGCACGCCTTTTCGGCCAACCACAACATGTGATCTCGATCGGCGACTGGTACGAGTAAATGCACTGCCGGCAACAGATCCACGGTGCGTACGTCTTCAACATCAATCACCGCTTGCGACTTGGACAAACGAACGATGCGCCCAGAACCAACATGGCCCTGCCCGTCGCGCAGGCCGACAACCACGCCAATTTCTAGTCGCAGTACACGCATGTGATGCGCGGCTTGCTCACCGAGCGTACAGCTGACCCCAACCGCAAACGAATCTGCAGTGACAAAGGTCGGCCCACCGGCAGCTACGCCCGCGCGATCGACGCCGACCACCAGATGTCCTCTGCATCGTCGTTCAGCACCGTCCATCCCGTCGTGTGCAAATATTCCAGCATTTGCTCACGCTCTTCCAGCAGAATGCCGCTAATGATCACACCACCATCGGGCGTGATCGACGCGGCAATAGTCGGCAGCAGTTCGACCAACACCGACGAGATGATGTTGGCAAGCACGACGCGTACCGGCGCAAGAAACGGCAACAAGGCCGCCGCATCCGCTTCAAATAAATGCACCTGTCCGACCACATTATTTCGTTCAATATTTTCGCGGGCATTCGTGGTGGCCTCACCATCCAGTTCAACAGCATAGACGCGAAGTGCGCCAAGTTTTGCTGCCGCGATGCTGAGCACGGCGCTGCCAGAACCCAAGTCCGCAACAACATCTCCGACGCGCAACACCGCTGGCAGCAATCGCACGACACCACGCGTGGTCGCGTGATCGCCGGTGCCAAAGGCCATGCCGGGATCAATAAATATGGTGCGCGACGGATCGCGTCCCTCGGTCAACCACGGAGGCGCAATGGTGAGAACACCCAATTCGTGCGCTCCAATTTGCGTCTTCCACGCCTCGCTCCAATCAATGTCGGCGACCGGCGCCGTTTCGATGATCACGTTGCGGTCAGCAAGCGACAGAGCGGCGTAAACGACGTCCAAATCAGTGCCGGGCGCGAAGTGCGTCACGAGTGCTGGCCCATCTTCGTGCACGCCTTGTGCGCCAACCGCAAAAAGCGCGGCGAGACATGCACGACGAGCGCTCTCGCTCTCGGCGGACGGATGCGCACGCACGCTCGTCCAGGTCACGCCCTCGTTATGCGCCAAGGGCTTCCTTCATCCTCGACCAAATGCTCTTTTCACGCTGCGGAGGCGTCTGCCCTTGCAGTGCCGACAACTGTTTGATCAATCCCTCTTCCTCTGGCGGCACGGCTTGCGGCGTCCACAACTGCACTTTCACGTGAAGATCTCCAACACCGGTGGCGTTCACGCGTGGCAATCCACGTCCGCGTAGATGAAAGACCGCCCCGCTCTGCGTGCCTATCGGAACGCGAAGCGACAGATCTCCGAGCACGCCCGGCACGCGAATGTCGGCGCCGAAGACCAGCTGCGGATACGTAACGAGTGCTTCGCAAAACAGATCTTCGCCATCGCGATCGAAACGCTCATCATCTTCGACTTCGAACACGACGAGCACGTCGCCACGCGTACCGCCGCGCGGTCCAATATTTCCGGAGCCGCGCATCGTCATGTACTGACCCGTCGCAACACCGGCCGGCACCGTGATCTTGAGCGTGCGCTCGGCTCGCGCTCGCCCTTCACCACGACATTTTTTGCACGGGGCCGAGACAACAATGCCTTCGCCAGCGCAGGTTGGGCATGGCGCAACTGAAACAAACTGTCCGAAAAATGACCGCTGTGCGCGACGCACTTCGCCCGCACCTCCACACGTTGCACACGTTTGGGGTTTGGTGCCCGGTTCGGCGCCCGAACCGTCGCACTTGTCGCATGCTTCCAGCACCTTCAGCATGACCGTTTTTTCCACGCCCATCGCGACTTCGGCGAGCGTGAGGGACAACGGCAACTTGATGTCTGCACCGGCTCGAGGACCTGAACGACGACCGTTCGCATTGCCGCCAAACAGATCACCGAATCCTCCAAAATCGCGCATGAAAATGTTCAGCGCATCGGAGAGATCGACGTGTTGGTAATTGGCTTGCGAGCCCCCGCGCAATCCGGCCTCGCCGTATCGATCATACGCCGCGCGCTTTTGCGGATCCCGCAGCGCGTCGTACGCTTCCGTAATCGTTTTAAACTTCTCTTCTGAGTCTTTTGATCCACCGTTCCGATCAGGATGCCATTGCATCGCCAATCGGCGGTAGGACTTCTTGATATCGTCGTCGGAAGCATCGCGCGGTACATCGAGCACCGCGTAAAAATCGGCCATGTAGAAAATCCTGAGAGGGCAACGTCGTAGAACGAACGCCAGTCGAGCGTGGGTATCCGGCGTCGGTCTGCGTCAACAAAGCAAGTCAGACACCAACTGCGAGGTGTGGCCAACCAACGCAATAATCTTATCGTATGGCATGCGCGTGGGGCCGATCACACCGATCACACCACTCAATGAGCCAGCGGTGTATTCGGCCGTGACAACCGTAAATGGTTCAAGCCGCGGATCGCCATGCTCGTTGCCGATGGTAATGGAAATACCGTTCGACCCCGGACGCACTTCCATCAACCTGGCGATCTGCTGCCGCGTTTCGGTCAGTTCAATTAGTTGTCGCAACCGTTCGCCGCTTGCGAATTCCGGTTGATCCGCGAGTAATGACGGTTGACCTATGACGACCGTTTCCAACGGGTCGGCGGCGCGACTGAACACCTGTTCGCCTTCCTGCAAGAAAATGTTCAACAGTTCGGCGGAGCCGGGCTTGGTGCGCACATCACGCAATCGCGCGGCTAGCGACGTTTTCACTTGATCCAACGTGAGACCAGCGAGACGTTCGTTGAGCACGGTGGTGACCTCTACAAGCGCCTCATCGGCGATAACGCCCGGCACTTCAACAAAAATCGTGCGCACAGCACCACCCGTGAGCGCCAACACCATCAACAGTCGATCTGAAGCGACGCGAACCAACTCAAGTTGACGTAGGGTAGCGCGCTCAAATCGCGGACCGAGTGCAACGCCTAACTCCTGTGTCAAAATACCAAGCGATTGCGCCGCACGGCGCAAGATCGTTTCGATGGCCGACCCGCCCGACGAAATCTCCTCCGCTAACTTGCGCTTTTCAGCGCGCGAGATCGGATCGACGCGAATAAGCGAATCCACGTAGACGCGGTACGCTTTGTCGGTGGGGATGCGACCCGCCGACGTATGCGGATGAAAGAGATAACCTTTTTCTTCCAACTCGCTCATCGTGTTCCGAATGGTGGCGGGCGAAATTCCCAGCGCGAACTGACGCGACAAAGTGCGCGAGCCCGCTGGTTCGGCGGTCGCGACGTAGCTATGAATCACGGCCTCAAGGACCTGACGCTCCCGTTCCGAGAGCTCTCCGATCTGCGTCATAAGTGTAAGCCTATCAACGACTTCGAATGGCTGTCAAGGAGGCGGCTAACGAATCTAGTCTGAGCCATCCGTAAGGAGTACATCGCAGCCGTGGATTGACGCGGTCGCCATTCCATTCCGCCCATCCTTCGGTAAGCCATGGCGACACGAGCGCGTGCTCGTCGTGCGTGACGGAAAGGCCGTCCACTGTGCGCAAACCAAGATACACCGATTCGGCGATGCGGTTCTCGACAGACAAGCATTCCGCACCGCCCATCGGATCGCAGCGTTGACCAATCTCGCGTTCCCACGCCGCATAGGCGGCGATATTCCATCGACGCTCGCTGCCGTCGAATCCGTGCGCCGATGGACCGATACCAAGGTACGGCGCCCCGGTCCAATACGCGCTGTTGTGACGCGCGCGATGGCCGGGTTTCGAAAAATTCGAGACCTCGTAGTGATCGAATCCAGCAGACACGAGCGACGCATGCGCCGCGAGAAATTCTGCCTCATAGCGTTCTTCTGGACTCTCGTTCACGTCGCCGCGCGCAACCCATTTGCCTAGTGGGGTGTGCGGTTCGATCGTCAGTCCGTAGAGCGAAATGTGATCTGGATCGAGCGCGATCGTTTCATCAACGTCGCGTTGCCAGTCGCGTGAGAGCACGTCCGGAATGGAAAAAATCAAATCGAGAGAAAACGCATCAAGTCCTCCGGCGCGCGCGATACGAATCGCCCGTCGCGCTGTATCGGCAGTGTGCACACGGTGCATCCACGTCAGCACGCGGTCATCGAAACTTTGAATACCGATCGAAAGCCTCGTGACACCCGCACCGCGCCACGCTCGGACTGCCGAGGCGGTGATGTCTTCCGGATTTGCTTCGAGCGTCACCTCTGCATCGGGTGCGATTTGCACCGCATGACGGACCGTGCGAAGCAGTGCGACAACCCCGTCTTCGCCAAGGCGAGACGGGGTGCCACCGCCGAGGTATAGAGTTGCGAGCGTGTCGCATTGCCGACTCGCGTCGCGTAGCACCAACTCGTTGGCCACCGCGTGGACGAATGCTTGCACTGGTACGTCGCGCCGAACCGAGATGGAAAAGTCGCAGTAGCTACAGCGACGCGCGCAAAACGGTATGTGCAAATACAGATGCCGGTACGCGATGGCATCTCGCACCGCTTCGCCCTGGGGTGCGCGTTCGCTCACGCCGAGGAGATCGTCGAACGCACGCGTCCCTCGGCATCGATACCAATTAATCCTTCAAGTTCCAATGCGCTCAACGCCGTTGAGACGCTACGCATGTGTAATCGCGTGAGTCGAATGATTGACGCGACATCGGGTGCGCCGTGCTGAATGGCGTCCCAGCATGACGCCGCATCGTCGTCGAGGATCGGCAACGCGCTTGGTGCTGCGCGGAGATCGAGGAGCGCCAATACGTCGTCGGCGCAAAGCACCGGTTCTGCATTGCGTTTCAGCAAAGCGTTGCTGCCGGCGGCACCAGCCACGTCAATCGCGTTTGGCACACACGCAACAATACGTCCGAGCTCGATGGCATGGTCGGCCGTGATGAGTGCACCGCTCTTGTGTCCGGCTTCAACAACCACGGTGACGTCGGCCAAGGCCGCGATGATCCGATTTCGCCGAGGGAATGTGCCGCTGTGTCCGCTGGCGCCGGGTGGTAGTTCGGTGAGCAGCAGTCCATCACGGGCAATACTTTCCTGAAGCGATCGATGACTGCGCGGATAGCACACATCAAGCCCAGTACCGAGGACGGCTACCGTGCGACCGCCAACCTCCAGTGCTGCTTCATGCGCTGCACCGTCGATGCCCCGGGCCAGACCGCTCACTACCGTGGCACCGGCACGCGCGCATGCCGTCGCGATTGCCCGAGCAACGCGAAGGCCATAACTACTTGCCATTCGCGTGCCGACAATGGCCACGGCCGGAGGCTCCGCCGCGGCGATTGTACCTTTTGCAAATAATACCGCTGGCGCATCATGCAGTTCGCGCAATCGCGCCGGATAGTCTGTGTCGGCGCCGATGAATGCTCGCGCGCCGATACGATGCGTGGATGCAAGCACCGTGTCGGCGGTCGCAACAGCGGCCTCGCGCGCCGACGCGGGATAGTGCAACAGCACTGCCTCCGCACTTCCGTACGCGGCCAATTGTCGGGCGATGGTCACGTCGCCGACACCCGGCAATGCGCTGAGCGCGACCATCGCGCGCAGGCGCATAGCGTCAGGGGAGTGGTGCGTCATCCGGCGTGACTGAGCGTTCTTCAACAGCCCGCATCGACAACAATTGTCGCCACCACGCGTCGAGCATGGTATCAAGTCCTATGCGTCCCGGCGCGGAAATGGCGAACAGTCCAAACGCACCCGGCGCGTTGATATCCGGGATATAGTGTTCGCCGAGTAGATCGAGTTTTGAGAAGACGACGCAATATGGTTTTGCGGCCAGCTCTGTCGAGTACTCCGTGATTTCGTGACGCAGTTGGTCGAGCTCCGTTTGCCAATCGTCCGATTCAATGGGGATGACGAAGGCGAGCATGCGCGTACGCTCGATGTGCCGAAGAAATTGCAGCCCTAAGCCTTTGCCTTCGTGCGCGCCTTCGATGATGCCCGGAATATCGGCGACGACAAACGAGCGATGATCACTGAGCGGAACAACGCCAAGATTTGGTGACAGCGTGGTGAACGGATAGTTGGCAATTTTCGGTCGAGCTGCAGAAATTACTGACAGCAGTGTGCTTTTTCCGGCATTGGGTTGACCGACCAATCCGACGTCCGCAATAAGCTTGAGTTCGAGTTCGAGCGAACGAACATCACCCTCTTCACCAGGCTGCCATTCACGCGGCGATTGATGCGTGGCCGTCACGAAAAATGCGTTGCCTTTACCGCCGCGACCGCCCTTGGCAACGACAAATGAATCGCCGATGTCGAGGATTTCTCCAAGCAACTCTTGTGTGGCAGCGTCACGAATGATGGTACCCTGCGGCACCGGCAGCACGATGTCTTCGCCTGAGCGACCGGTGCGATTGGATCCCTCGCCATGCTGCCCACGCTC
>JAYTTR010000120.1:0-9939 GCA_043744935.1 Gemmatimonadaceae bacterium | reverse complement strand
CGCCATGCAGTACGGATTGCCTGGGGTGTTGAGGGGGAGGACAAGGGGATAAAGATAGGGAGGAGGGATTGGGGAGGAGGGATTAGGGGAGGAGGGACCCGGTTGCGAACGCAGATTGCTGGCGCGGGTATAAATGAGGGCGAGCAGCGCTTCGTAACGCACATCACGGCCACAAACCGAGTAACGATGCGCACCGGGTTGCTCCGCCGTTCGTCTCCGGTCACTTTCTTTACAGCTGTTCCCGTGGTGTGACAGTTACGACTCGCTCCGACAGCGCGTCTATAGGATGCGTCGCCATCGACGCCGTTTTTCACTCATTGCCGACAGGACGACCTGCATGCGGGTCTTTGCCCCCTTTGCCATTCTCCAGCCGCGCCGCCTTGGCGTCGTGGCCTCGTTGCTCGCCGTTGGCGTGCTCGCCGGTTGCGACCTCAATCCCGTGATCACGGCGTGCACTGTGACGATCGCGCCGACCGTGATCTCGGTGCCCGTGAATACCAGGCAACAGGTGGTCGGCACGGCGTTCGATTGCAAAGGCAATTCGATTAGCAGCAAGAAAATCAGCTTCTCGTCTGCCGATCCGACCGTCGCCACGGTGGCCATTGACGGCAGCGTGATTGGTATTTCGCCGGGGCAGACCACGGTGTCTGCGGTGGCGGACGGCAAGTTGGGTACAGCACAGGTGACCGTCACGCCAGAAGTCGTGTTCAGCGTGCAGGTCACGCCAACTTCGCTGACGCTGCGGCGCACCAATTCGCGCGCCTTGAGTGTCGTTTTGAAGAACGCGTCGGGCACGGTGATTACTGGACGCAGTGTGGTGTGGTCGTCGAGCAACTCGTCGATTGCATCCGTCGATCAAAATGGCAACGTCATCGCGCTCACACCGGGTCAGGTGGTGATCACCGCCACGTCAGGTTCCGCGCAAGGCAGTGCCAACATTATCATCACGGAAATTCCAATCGGTAGCTGCAGCATTTTGCCGGCGACGCAAAAAGTGACGGTCAGTGCGTCCGTGCAACCGGCCCTGACATTGCGCGATACCGCGAACAACGTGCTGACGTCCGTGGGACGCACGATTTTGTGGAGCAGCGACAACGATGTGGTTGCCACGGTGATTTCAACTGGCGTGATTACCGCGCGCAAAGCGGGCACAGCAAAGATCACGGCCGCCGATCAAAACAACACGCAGGTGAATTGCTCCACGAGCGTTGAAGTGGTCGATGCACGAATTGTGTCCGTGGTCATTTCGCCGCGTACCGGTTCGCTGCGGATTGGCGCGCCACGCGGACTTGGTGTGACACTGCTGGATAGTCTCAACCAAAATATTCCAGCTGGTCGCGTTGTCACATGGTCGAGCCTTGATCCAACAATCGCCTCGGTGTCGTCCGTTGGCATCGTGACTGGATTGTCACTCGGTACAGCGCGCATTTCTGTCAACGCCGAGGGCGTGCGCGACACAGTGTCATTTCCGGTGACGAAAATTCCGGTGGGCGCCGTACGTGTCTCGCCGCTCCAGATTTCGTTGCTGCAGGGCGCTACCGCGCAGCTCACCGCCACGGTCGAAGACTCCACGGGTGCGATTGTCACAGATCGCGTCGTCGAGTGGATTTCCAATGACCCGACGAAAGTGTCGGTCACAAGCACTGGTCGAGTGACGGCGATTGCACCGGGTGTCGTTGGGGTCAGTGCAATCAGCGAAACGAAAGGTGCCACATCCAACATTATCGTCAATCAAATCCCGGTTGACTCGATCAAGGTCGACAGCGTGTTCACGTTGGTGCGAGGCACCAGTAGCGCCTTCACGATCTTTGTGCGCGATGCACAAGGGGCGGAGCTCCGCGGGCGAACGATCGTCACCACCAGTGACAAGCCAAGTATCGCGTTGGTGAACCCGTCGACGACAACCACGACGGTGACGGTTGGTGGTGTGGCGGTCGGCGAAGCAATTGTCACGCTCCAAGCGCTCAATTCCAACGGGCAGAACGAAGGGAAGCCCAGTCGAGTGCGTGTCATCGTCGCCGCACCTGCGGCGGCAACGTCACCGCCCTGACGGGCGTCCAGGTAGCAACTAGCTTCTGCTAACGGGGCGGCTTCGCGATGAAGCCGCCCCGTTGTTGATCACGCTGTCTTCCGCTGTGGAGCATTTCGCATGAGCACCACCAAGCCGTCGTTTTTGCGTGGACTTTTTGGCGGAGAAATCTCCGACGAATTGCTCTTCCCGTATCCCGCGCCGCTCGACGAGCGCAATCCACAAGAGGCGGCAACCGTTCGTCGATTGACCGGCGCGCTCAATGACATGCTTGCGACCGGACTTATCGACTCGAGACAGTTTGACGAAGACGAGACGATTCCCGAGCCGGTGATTCGCGCCTTTGCGGCCGCCGGACTTTTAGGCATTTCGATACCGACACAGTATGGCGGGCTTGGACTCTCGACGTCGGGATATGCCCGCGTTTTCGGCGCCGTTGCGTCCATCGACCCTTCACTCGGTGTCTTGATTGGCGTGCACTGCGGACTTGGCGCAAAAGCCATTGTGCTGTTCGGCAACGACGCGCAGAAAACGCGATATCTCCCACTGCTCGCTCGCGGTGACACGCTTGCTGCCTATGCACTCACCGAGCCTGAGACGGGATCGGACGCGCAAAACATTGTGTCGCATGCACGTCGGTCGGACGATGACCGTGGGTGGATTCTGACGGGACGCAAGCACTGGATTGGCAATGGACAGCGTGCCGGTGTGATCGTGACGTTCGCGCAAACGCCCGTTGAGCGTGATGGACAATCGGTGATGCGACCCACTGCATTCATCGTTCGACCGGACATGCCAGGATTTCGTGTGGATGGCACTATTCGCAAGCTTGGCATTCGCGGATCGACGCAGGCGGAGTTGGTATTTGAAGAATTGTTCGTACCGGACGATCATGTTCTAGGTGAAGTTGGCAAGGGCTTTCGGGTGGCTGTGCATGCGCTGAATGCAGGGCGCTTGAGTCTCGCGTCGGGCTGCACGGCAGCGTGCAAGCGGCTGGTGGGCGAAATGACGCGGTACGCTGAAGCGCGAACGCAGTTTGGTGGTCCACTTGCATCGTTCGAGATCACGCAACGAAAAATTGCTGCGTTGGCGTCGGAGACCTATGCCGCAGACGCCATGGTGGGTGCACTGGCCGCCGCGCTTGATGCAGACCATGTGGATGCGTCACTCGAAGCGGCGTGCATCAAAATCTTTGCGAGTGAACTTGTGTGGCGGAGCACCGATGAAATGGTGCAAGTGGCCGGCGGTCGTGGTTTTGTCAAACCTTGGCCGTATGAACGCTACCTGCGCGAGGCACGCATCAATCGTATTTTTGAAGGTGCGAACGAAGTACTGCGACTCTTTGTCGGGCTCAACGGCATTCACGAGCCCGCGGAAGAACTCAAGGAACTCGCCACGGCCATTCGTAATCCTATTCAAAACTGGGTACTCGTCTCCGGCTATGCAGCGCAGCGGGTACGCTCAGCGCTCGGCGCGCGCGACAAGTTCACGGTGACGTTTACTCCGCAGTTACGCGCGCATGCGGACTTTGTCGAGCGGCACGTGAAGGAGTTGGCGCAGGCGACGGAAAAGGCGATTACGAAACACAAGAAGGAAATTGTACATCGACAACTTGTCGTCGAGCGGCTCGCGGATATGGCAATGAGCTGTATGCGCGTTCGACCACCATCGCGCGTACGCAGCGGCTCATCGAGCAACGCGGCGTTGAGGCGTGTGCACGAGAGTTGGCGCTGACCGCGTTATTTTGCGTACAATCCGGGCGTCGCTTTCGTGCGACGCGTATGGAGCTTGAGGGTGACGCAGGCGAGGTGATGGACAACATGCGTCGCGTGGTCGCGGCGACGGTGCGGCGCGAGGGGGGCTATCAGTCGGACGATGCATTGCTCGACGTCGTGGTACCACCACTCCCCGCATTCAGTCTCGTTCGCGATGAACAGGCGGCGAATGTCGAGCCGCGGTGGCTCGCGGCGACATAGCATGGCGGTACCAAACGGCCGCCGTTGGCCGCGAGTCACGCGAACTGGCTTCGAGGGGGATCCGGCTGCAGCGCGAACAAACGTTGCCGAAGACGGCGTCCCGGACTTCGTCACGCAGCTGATCGACATACTGGTGCGACAACGTGAGTGAGAGCCGGTACTTTCGCGCTTCAGCGAGGATCGAGGCGAACGAGTCCGTCGAGAAGTTGTGGAACTCATCGAGGTGGAGAAAGAGGTCGACGCGCTCGTTCTCTGGTGTGTCTGCGCGCTCCATCGCCGCGCGCTGAAACTGTGTGACAAGGAGTGCTTGTGGCAGATTGGCCTTATCTTCGCCAAGGCGTCCTTTGGAGGTTCGCAATCAGGATGCGCCGACTGTCCATCATGAACCGTGCATCAATCTTGCTCTTCACCTGGGCGAAGATGTTGCGGATCGGTGGGCCATCAGCGGTTGGCCCACCTTATTCTGCACCGGCGCAATTACTTCCTGCAGGAAGCGGGCGTGGTACCGACCGAATTCATTGACCCAAAAGACGTGCACAGCGGGATCGTTCACTTGTCGCACAACCCATGCGCGATACGAGGCAACGGACAGTATGCGTTGCACGCCAAGAATCGAGACGTTCTCGCATCCAAGTAGTTCGGCACACGCCGCGCAGAGGATGTATTCGAGACGAGGTGTCCACGAGTCTCGTCAGATGCTTTTGATCGGACCAACGATGCCTGATGCGACCAAATGGCGCGCGTCTGGGGGTACATCGCGGAGCAGGTTAAATGCGATCGGATAGTCTTGATCGGCCGGATCGAAGTACATCACATCGTCGGTGCGCGACGGCGGTACAAAATCGAGAAGCTCGGACGCAAGATCACTCAACGTCGCACATCACTCACAATCGAATCCAAGCGCCGAAACAACAACGCCCCCGAGGGATCGAGGGCGTTGCTATCAGGCGTGAAACGCACCCGTACTTCTTGCGCACTGACAAAGCGTCACGAAACAGCGGCCCGTCGCGCTTCGCGCCAAAGCGCGACGGCGGCCGCAACACTCACCCCTAGCCACAGTCCCGGTGCCCAAAGGGCGGCGGGCCGAACGCTCGCAAACAGTGCGATCACCGGTCCTGCGACCAAGAGCAACCAACCAATAGAAGGCTTCACTCCGCTCCGGAATCTGAGCGCCAGCTGCAAGACGCTCGTGATCGCCATCACGCCGAACGCTAGAGTTACCAACGAGTAGCCCCCAACACCGGCAGTCGTGACGACATAACGGCGAAACACTAGCACCGCCACGGCGACGACAACTAGGTGAATTGCAATCGAAGCACGCAGATGCGTTCTTGCGTTTGCGCGTACTTCCTTTGGCTTATCCAAGGGCCCTCCGGCCTGAGTAGTCATGGTAACCCGACACATCACGTGGCATACCAGCACTGCTCTTCGGTTTCGAGGAAGCTTCAAGTGATGCCATCATCATAGCTTATCCACCAATCGACAGCGAGATCGCCATTTGCGAGCGCGCGAAGAGCAGATCGTACATGTCGAAGGATGACGAGTACGCCCTTACTCCGCCGCTGTTACCACTCCACTACACGTTCCAAAACCAATCCGAACGGCGCCGTCGCGCTCAGCGAACGCGCGCAGTATGACTTCGTCGCCGTCCTCGAGAAAGCGACGTATCTCACCATTCGGCAACGCGAGTGGATCCGCACCGCGACGCGTGATTTCCAACAGGCATCCGCGACTGTCAGGCGTCGGGCCAGAAATGGTTCCGGTTCCCAACAGGTCGCCTGCACGCATGTTGCAGCCACCACTCGCGTGATGCGCCAGCATTTGTCCAAGTGTCCAATAGAGATCCAGCGCACTGCTACTGGAAATGCGAATCGCGTCCGCGCCGTCGGCACGCATGCGCGCCGTGCGCATCCAGAGTTCGACCGTGATGGCAAAACCGCCATGCGCACGATCATTGGCATCGTCAAGATACGGCAACGGTGATGGATCGCCGTCGGCGCGCGCGGCGAGTGGCGCGCGAAATGGCGCCAGTGCGTCGAGTGTCACCACCCACGGACTGATGGACGTCGCAAAATTCTTCGCGAGAAATGGGCCGAGTGGCTGGTACTCCCACGATTGGATATCGCGTGCCGACCAGTCGTTGAGCAAACACAAGCCAAACAAATGCGCGTCTGCATCAGCGAGCGGGATCGACGCGCCGCATGCATTGCCGGTGCCCACAAAAACGCCGAGTTCCACTTCGTAGTCCATCGCGCGCGATGGTCCAACGGTGGGCACGCTGTCGCCGGCAGCGAGTCGTTGACCCGACGGGCGTTTTACCGGTGCGCCGGAGAGTACAATCGACGATGACCGTCCGTGATAGCCGATTGGCACCCACTTGTAGTTGGGTAACAACGGACTGTCCGGACGAAACAACACGCCGACGTTGGTAGCGTGATGTACCGAGGCATAAAAGTCGGTGTAATCGCCAATCTGCGAGGGAAGAAAGAGGTCCGCATCAACCTGTGCCACTAGCGCGTGCTCCGCGATCTGCTGCTGATTGACCGGCGCGTCGCTGGCCAGCAAAGTGGAGATCGCGGACCGTAACGCGCGTCGTGCGGCAACACCACATTGCATCAACGCATTGAGTGTTGACGAGGCACAGGCGAGAGCCACCTGTTGCACATCGGCAGCGCCAAACAAACCGGCGGCAAAACACGCCGAAAGGTCGAGAATGCGATCGCCAATGGCTGCTCCGACGCGCGGTGCTTCACTGGAACCTGCACGACGGAAAATACCGAACGGCAAATTCTGAATAGGGAAGTCGGTCTGCGCAACGTTCGCGCTCGGCACCCAACTGCGCAGCGCGGGATCGACCGTGTGGTCTATGGTCATCTGGATGTTTGGAGGGTCACACGTGTGATGGGCGCGCGCGTGCGACCCTGTAGATACTAGAGAAACCCGAGCGTGCGTGATTCGTCAACCGGTTCCAGAAACGAACACGAACCAAAACTCACCAACACGTGTTCGCGCGTGCGCTGCAAGAGCGCTCGATCAAACATGTGTGTGCGCCCGCCCTGGTGCCATCGAATACACTGCTCGCTGAGTTCAAACGCGTGTGCGTCAGACTCTTCGAGCAGTTGGATCGCATCCTCGGCCGAACCGCGGTTTGCGAGCAATGCCGCCGCCAGAAACACATTGACAAAGCCATACATGCGGCCGCACACGGCGCCGTCGTCGTACGTAAGTCGAAACGTGCCACGCAATGGATGGTGCAAACCCGCCGTGGCTTTCGCCGGTACGTTCTGCGCGATGCATGCGGACAGGAAGCGCACCAGCACATCGGGCGAAGGAAATACGTCAAGGGTGACACCACCTGCGCGCATTTTCGCGCGGCGTCCGACGCGTGCAATAGCCGCGATGAGTTGCGCTGGATCATCAACCATCGGCACTTCGATATACGTGGTCAATGCACGCGGTACGACGGCATCAATCGCCTCAATCTCCTCAACCGACGCGGCGCGCAGCTCGATTGCATCCACCACTGCGCCAACTTCATCGAAGCATACCACGTGGCGTTCGTTGCACGCAGCAATGGCGCGTAAGTCACCGGCGAGATCACCACTGCCAGTCACCGATAGACGCCATGGGATGGCACCGGCGTCACGCGGCAAGAACGGATCGGCGTGCGTAGAAAATTGTTCAAGTGCAGCGGCCGCGCACACGAAACGGCCGAGCATCCACCCTGCACCGCTGGCGCGATAATGCGCGTAGTTCCGGACGACCGTTGGCATCGCCAGCGCAGCGGGCGGAAAGAGACCCGCGTAATCAACGATTCCTTCGAGCAGAATACGTTCTGCGCGTTCTGTGTGGGGCAGAAGTCGAACTGGCATGCGGAGTCCGAAAGACTTACAAGCCCTCGAAATCGAGAGCGAGATCGAGCGCGGGAGCGGAATGCGTGAGCGCACCAACCGAAATGCGATTCACGCCGGTTTCGGCAATGCGCCGAACGGTATCGAGTGTCACACCGCCCGACGCTTCTGTGATGACGTGGCCGGCGCAGATCGTGACGGCTTCGCGCATCATATCGATCGACATGTTATCGAGTAACACCCAATCCGCGCCCGCCGTCACCGCGTCCTGCACCTGCGCGATGGTGTCGCACTCCACCTGGATGGGCGTGCCAGCCACCGCAAGTCCGCGCGCGCGCGTCACTGCCGCAGCGATATCTCCGCTAATCGCGGCCAGATGATTGTCCTTGATCAGCACGCCACTTCGTAAATCGAGACGATGATTGGTGCCACCGCCGGCGCGCACGGCATACTTCTCCAGCTTGCGCCAGCCAGGTGTGGTTTTTCGCGTGTCGAGAATGCGTGCGGACGTGCCTTTGATCGCGTCCACAAACCGTGCGGTGAGCGTGGCGATGCCCGATAAATGCTGGAGATAATTCAACGCTACGCGTTCGGCCGAGAGCATACCGCGCGCATGTCCGGTGAGGTGCAACAACACATCGCCTTTCGACACATGCGTGCCGTCCTCCGCATCAACGCGAATCGTGACCCCGGTGTCTAGCTGACGGAACGCTTCCACCGCGAACGGAATACCCGCCACGACGCCATCGCCACGTGCGACGACAGTGCCTCGCGTATGGCGGGCCGAGATGACCGTGGCGAATGTGGAGATGTCGCTGAAGGCTTCGTCTTCGATCAGCGACGCATGCACGTGCTCCGTGATTTGCTCGGCCGTGAGCGGAAACGCACGATCGGCGGCGCGTACCGCTGGCGTGTCCAGCGGCGTGATGGTGCGTGGTCGGATGACTTCGAACGGCGTGGACGGCGTGCGTCGCAATGGCGGGTGGTAATCACTCATTCGCCGGGATCCTCGGGGCCTACCGGAGGCTGTACTGGAGAGCCACCAATAGCGACCATCCGCTCAATGGCGGTACGGGCGCGCGCGGCGACATCGGGAGGAACTGTGATGCGAAATTGCGTGTGCAGCAGAGCATCACGCACCTTCAGCAATGTGGTCACTTTCATGTACGCGCACTGTGCTTGATCGTTGGCCGCCACAAACCGTTTCGTCGGATTTTCGCGGCGCAGCCGATGCAAGATACCAATTTCGGTGGCGACGATGAACGTGTCTTGCGGTGATTGCGCCGGCCGCCTGATCATTCCCTCAGTGGACAGAATGTGTGCGCCATTGGGGTCAATCGCTCCGGCTGACATGGCCTCGACAACCGACGTCGCGCAACCGCACTCCGGATGAATCAAAAATTCTGCCCCCGGATGCTGCGCACGCGTAAGCGCAATGTGCTCGGGGTCGATACCCGCATGCACATGACACTCACCCATCCAGACGTGCATGTTTTGTCTGCCGGTGAGGCGACGCACATGTGCTCCAAGAAACATGTCGGGTAAGAACAGAATATCCTGATCGGCCGGAATCGAATTCACGACCTCGACCGCATTGCCCGACGTGCAACAATAATCGCTTTCTGCTTTGACTTCTGCAGACGTATTGACGTACGATACGACGATCGCACCGGGATACTCCGCTTTCCACGCGCGCAGCTGGTCGGCATCAATAGTGCTGGCCAGCGAACATCCCGCTGCTAAATCGGGCAGCAACACTGTCTTTTGTGGCGATAAAATCGCGGCGGTTTCTGCCATGAAATGTACACCGCAAAAAACAATCATCGCGGCGTTTGTGCGTGCGGCTTCCCGAGATAAACCCAATGAATCACCAACAAAATCGGCGACGTCCTGGATTTCGGGGCGCTCATAATTGTGCGCGAGAATGACCGCGTTGCGTTCGGCGGCGAGCGTACGCACTTCCGCCGCTAACTCAGGATCGTAATGCGCTTCAAGAATCGTCATGCGTTACCAGGTGATGTGACGGTCCTGCCATTTCCTGCGCGACTTTGGAAAATCGCTACGGAAGTGCCCTCCACGCGAC
>JAYTTR010000119.1:0-9968 GCA_043744935.1 Gemmatimonadaceae bacterium | reverse complement strand
GCGCGAATTACACCAGCAACGCGGCCACCGGCAGTGCCATGCTTGGCCACCACGATCGTACGGGGGGTGGGAACACGTCGTGGAATTCGGCGCACGCGTCACGCGGGTGCGGGCAGGCGAACCTTGTGGCCACTGGCGGTGCGGGGCTCTTCTACTGCTTCGCCGCAAACTGAACGTGCCGCGTTACAACGTTTTGACAGCGCCAGCTTCAAAAACGCACATCGATGATATGCAAAAGCACCCCGACTAACCCACCAACAATCGTTCCGTTAATTCGAATAAACTGCAAATCCCGCCCGATCTGCAGTTCAATCTTTCGCGACGTGGCATTCGCATCCCATGCTGCCACCGTACTCGCTATGAGCTTCGCAACTTCCTCACGCGCCTGCTCCACCGCATACGTCACGATTTCCACAACCCAGCCATCAACTTTCGTCGACAGCTCATGGTCCTCGAGCACCTTGTGACCCAACCCTGTCAGCCAACGCTCTACCTGATCGGGCTCGTGCTGCACATCGCTCGCCAACCGCTCCGCGTATCCCGCAACACGCTGCTTCACATCACCCCACACCGAGCGCGAGAACTCACCAACGGCCGGATGCGACAGTAACTCCAGTTTGATCTGTTCCGCTTTTGCAATCACGTCAGGATTACTGCGCAATGAAATCACGAATTGTTCAACGGCCTCATCGTAGCGATGCCGCAGCGGATGCTCGGGATCAGCCACCACCGCCACCAACGTTTTTTCCACACCACTGACAATTTTGTCGCCTAAACGATTCTCCACGGCACCGGGTACCCACCACGGACTTTCCGCTTTTATGCGCTCACGAATCGCTTCCTCGTTTTCCTCCAGAAACTTTGCCGCAAGACGCATCGCATCGTCAAGTAACGCTTGATGGCGACCGCCAACGGTGAGCAACTCCAGTACCCGCGCCACCATCGGCGCTACCTGCACGGTACGCAGTCGCGACACGATGCCGCGGTCCACCAAATCCTGCACATCGTCGTCACGCAGCACATCCGCAGCACCACTTAAACCGCGCGCCACCACACGGGCAACGCTCCGACTATGCACCGGATCGGCAAGCCACGTCGCCGCGCGCGCGCCAAGCTTCATCGCTTGGAGTTTACTGGTCACCACCTCTCGCGTGAGAAAATTCCGCTGCACGAAATTGCCGAGTGCGTTGCCGATGCGATCTTTGCGCGCGGGCACGATGGCCGTGTGCGGAATAGGAATGCCTAACGGATGTCGAAATAACGCCGTCACCGCAAACCAGTCTGCAATGCCACCGACCATCGCCGCTTCAGAAAACGCGCGGACGTAGCCCAACCAGGGAAATCGCGCCTCATATATTTTTGCGACAATGAACACCATTGCGACAAACACCAACATCGCACTCGCGACGCGCTTCATGCGCACGAGCCGCACGCGCTTCAGCTCGTCGTCGGCAGTGATGAGCAACGCCGGAGGAGTAGATACGGGTAACGTCATGCGACAGCTTGAGCGATCACGCGTGGCTATTGAGACAGAGTGACGCGCGCGATGTTGTTTAAGCTCGCCGCGACCGCGACCGGCGCATCCACTAAATACACCACAGGCTGTCCGCCGATCTGCTCCAACCGCACGGTGACCGTGCGAGCGCCTCGCGAAGGCGTCGCCGCAATGTCCAAACGTCGTTCCGTTGCGCCCGGTACGACTTCCTGCTTCCCCATTTCGTAGCGACGTCGAATCGCGTCGGTCACGAGATTGAGAAAATCCGCGGCATCGACCGTGGATCTCCACACGGTTGCCCATGTCAGCGCATCACCCTGCGGCGAGCGAATGACATTGTACTGATCGCCCGCGATTCCCTGCGCGCCGCGACGCGCGATCGCCTCATCCTTTAAATGTTGTACCAGAATAAGACGCGTCTCAAATTCACCAAAACTATTGGCATACGTCACAGTACCGCTGGACGGCGGAGCGAGGGTCACGCGCCTGGGTACGACGCGCTTCGAGCGATCAGTCGTAAAATACGCGTCATCATTGAGAATCTGCGTGGTAGAAATTGGCAAATCTGTCAACAACTCTTTCTCTGGACGTTTTTCGATGAATCGTCTTACAAAATCGGCGCCGCCGAGGTACGGGAAGAGCAAACCTTCGCGCACGGCACGTGGTGCTGAAGCAAATATTGGCATGCCGCCCTGCCCGTCGCGAATGACGTCGCGGATACGGTCCCAGCCACCGGGCATCATCAGCATCGGCCCAACATTTGGATCAAGCCGCAACTGCTCGAACACTGCCTGCCCTTCAAGAATTGCCTGCGCGGCACCTTGCCGGTCCGCGTTTTCCGTGCTCGCCTGAATGGAATCCACTTTGACATACTGATCTTGCAACGCGTGCACCAATTCGTGTGCGATCGTTTGATCGAGCAGCAGCTTTGGCGAGCCATCCACCACGTACAACACCTTCGTTGCCGGATCGTAGTACCCGATGATCTGCTCTTCGAGTAACCGTTGAAGGAGGCCGCCCAAATTCATCGTATCAGGGATAAGCCCGAGCACGCGATACGCATTTTGCTGGCCGTCGATCTGTTCCTTTGCCCGCGCACTCGTGAGCTGTTTCATCACAAATGCCGCCACCTCCGCCTTCGACTTCCGTTCCAGCTTGGGCGGCGTCTTGAACGCCATCCCCATCTGCTTTTCAAGCTTGGGCACTACCTTCGCAACAACGTCTGCAAACGGTCCATCACCAGTGCGCCCGCGATCACCGCACGCGGTTGCGGCGGCAATGACAATGACTGTGAACGACCCATGGCGCAACACTCGCGCAGCGCGATGGAGACGAGCGAAACGAATTGGGCGAATGATGTCGATCACGTTGGGAAGGCGCGCAGCATGTACCAGGCAATAACGCGGTCACCCCAAAGCAAGATGAGCATCGCTGCCGGCGCAAGGAAAACGCCGAACGGCACATCGGGAAACGCAAACTCCTCGCCCGACCGCTTCGTGCGCACCCAGACAATCGGTCCGACGATCAAGAGAAAGAAAATGGCACCGACGGCTGCGCCAGCAATGATGGTCAAGAGCGCACGCTCCGCGCCAAGTGCCGCACCAACAACCGCCATCAATGTCGTATCGCCAAAGCCCATCGCTTCGCGCTTCATCGCGATTTCGGCAAGCCAGCCAATGATCGTGATGGCACCGGCACCAGCACAAGCGCCAATCAGCGCCTGCCACGGTGTCGCAAACAGCGACGTGTCCTGCGTGAAAAATCCAGCAATCGCCGCACTCATCACGAGCGCTAACCCGGTCACCGTAAAACCGTCGGGAATGAGATAGTGCTTCGCGTCGGTCACCGCGACACCAAGCATGATCGTGCCAAACACGGAGATGCGCACCGCTTCAAATGTTGGCCCGTACGCGAGAACGGCGGCCACCCAGCCCAATCCCACCGCTAACTCGACGGCCGGATATTGCGCGGAAATAGGCAAACCACATCCGCGACACTTCGCGCGCAGCAGCACCCAACTTGCAAGCGGAATGTTTTCATACCAGGCAATGGGCCGCTCACAGCGAGGACAACGCGAGCGTGGACTGACCACACTCAAATCGAGCGGCCACCGTGCAATACACACATTCAAGAATGAACCAACGCACGCCCCGACGAAAAATACGGGAAGTAAAATCGCGAAGAGATATTCGACAGTCAGTGTTGGCATCGAGTGATGTTGGGGATCAAACCGGTCGCAGTGCGGACAGCAGAATGCCAGTGGCCACGGCAACGTTGAGCGACTCGACACCGGGCGACATGCGAATAGCCACGCGCTGACCGGCCAACGCCGCGACGTCGGCCGAGAGTCCCGCTCCTTCGTTACTGACGATGAGCGCGAGTCGCGCCGGCAACTCCGCACGCGCGACGTCGTCAACATCAACGCCGCCGATATCTGCCGCCCAACACGCCATGTCGTGCGTGCTGAGCATCGAAGAGAGCATGTCGACGGTGCAAGCCAACGCCGGATGCGTGAACAACGCGCCCATCGTACTACGGACGACTTTGGTGTTCCAGAGGTCAACGGTTCCCGGCAAAGCGAGGGTTGCCGTCACACCGAGCGCCGCCGCTGTTCGAATGACGGTACCGACGTTGCCCGGATCCTGGAGGGCGTCGAGCACGAGGACTCGACATGCGGCGGGCAACGTGTTCAGCGTTCGGTGCGGCATCTCACCAATGGCAAGTACGCCTTGTGGCGTATCGGTATCCGCCGCACTCGCAAACTCACTGTCGGATATCTCGCGCACATCGAGACCAAAAAACGATGCGCGAGCCAGCAGTGCACCACCACGCGGATCGCTCCCAAACGATGCGGTCACGAGCAGTCCAACCACCTGCAGCGGCGAGTCAAGCAGCGCTTCGACCGTCCGTACACCTTCAGCGACAAATCGCTGATGCTTCTCACGCGCTTTCCGTCGTTGGAGGTCCCGCGCCAACGTGAGCAGTTTCACAGCGAACCTGCACTCGGCAACCGTCGCACGAACGCGATGATCAACGCCTCGAATCGATCCGCGACCGCTTTTCCAACATCCATGACGTCCGCGTGATTGAGCGGTTCATGCGACATTCCTGCCGCCTTGTTGGTGATGCAGGAAACGGCCGCCACACGCATACCGAGTGCGCGCGCAACAATCACTTCAGGGACAGTGGACATACCAACGGCATCAACGCCCAACCGTTCAAGCATGCGTACTTCGGCTGGCGTTTCGTACGTGGGACCCAGAAGACCACAGTAAATCCCGTCTTGCAGTGACACGCCTACGCTCTGCCCTGCCTCATGCAGCAGCGAACGCAGCGCACGGTCATACGGCTCTGACATATCCGGAAAACGTTCATCACTGGGCTCCAGGGGTCCGGCCAGTGGACTTCGAAACATGAGATTGAGATGATCGGCAATCACCATCAAATCACCGGGCACGAACGTGCGCCGAACACCACCGGCCGCATTTGACGCGACATATACCGGAGCGCCGAGCGCGTGCAGGACGCGCACAGGAAACGCAGCGAGTGCGGCCGAGTGCCCCTCATACATATGAAATCGCCCCGCCAGTGCAACGACGGGTCGATCGGCCAGGGTACCGACGATAAGCTGCCCTGCGTGTCCGGAAACAGTAGCGGTCGGAAATCCCGGTACATGCGAGAATGGGATGCGTACCGTCTCCGCGATACTGTCGGCTAATCCGCCCAGCCCTGAGCCAAGTACGATACCACAGACAGGTGTCTGCATCTGCGCGCCGACACGCGCGCGCACATAGTCCGCCGCCACCTTTGCATTGAATGCACCCGGACCCTGCTCTGGCGCGGCGAAGCCGGTCGTTGCAAACACGGTGCTCATGCGTGGTGTGCCGATGGTCCGGCTTCGCTGAGTAGCAGCGCGATATCGTTCGCCGCCAGTTCGCGGAGTCGGCGTCGATCCTGCAACGGAAGAAACGCCGCGTCGAACGCCGCTAACGAAAGTTTCGCTAATGTCGACAACGGGTAGCCCATGTGCGTGGCGCATCGCACATACTCTTCGGTGAGCGTAACCCCGCTCATGAGGCGATTGTCGGTGTTGATGGTCACGACTGCACCAAGTGAAACGTACTGGGCCAGCGGATGCTCCGCGAAGGTGCGCACCACGCGTGTCTGCACGTTACTGGTGGGACACACCTCAAGTGGAATTTGTCGATCGATCACGTACGACTGCAGCGACGCATCTTCAAACAATCGCGTTCCGTGCCCGATCCGATTGGCTCCGCACCGATGCACCGCCTCACGAATAGACTGCGGTCCGTCGCCTTCTCCCGCATGCACTGTGACCGCAAGATCATGCGCACGTGCGAAATCAAACGCCGCCGCATGCACGTGTGCCGGATTGCCTGCCTCGCCGCCCGCAAGATCAAAGGCGACAACACCTTTGCGTTTGAACGCAACGGCAAGTTCGGCCATTTCGAGTGCATGTGGCGCAGGAAAGCTCCGCAGCGCACACACGATGACGCGCGACACGGTACCGGTCGAACGCTCGCCGCCATCAAGACCGCGCCACACGGCCGTCATGACATCGTCTAACGACAAGCCGCCGCGCGTGTTGAGCGCCGGGCAGAACCGGACCTCGATGTACCGCACGCCGTCGGCGGCTGCATCAACCACAAGCTCATACGCAATGCGCTCCAACGACACGGCATCCTGCATCACAGCAAGCGTCACATCGAAACGCGCGAGGTAGTCGGCGAGATTCTTCGCATCGTCGACACGCATCCAATCGCCAAGGGCATCAGCTGTTGCTGCGGGCAACGCGAGCCCCGCTTCGAGCGAAAGCGCAAACAACGTCGATGGCCGCAACGAACCATCAAGGTGACAATGCAATTCAGCTTTTGGTAAACGTCGCACCATCGAGGTCAGTGTCGCCAACACGCCGCTCATTCTGGCACCTCAAGCCGATCGCGAACGGCGACCACGCGAAAGATGGCCCCGGTGGTGAGCAGCGTGCTCTCTGCGATTGGTAACCCGCGACTATCGGTGAGTCGCGCCCTGCCCGCCACAATCTCATCGGCGTGCACTGGAAAAAGCGCGCGCACCGCGTCGATGGCAAGCGCACCGTGAGGAACAGAAACACCGCGCTCGTTGATGTACACGCGAATACCCGTCGGCACAATCATTGCGACGCCCGATGTAAAAACGTGATGCGGGCATCGGTGGATACGCGCACCGGTTGCGGGAGCGTACGTAAATAGGTCGCCAACATCTCACTGTCTCGGACCGGAAGCAATCTATGCGAGAGTGCGGCGCTCATGGTGCGGCCTTCGTCGTCGTCAAGCATAAAATCGTTGATGATCAGCGTGTAAATGCGCGACGGAGACAAGACGCGACCGTTGGATGTTGTAATGCGCGCCACGCGATGGCCCGCCGCTTTCGAAGTATCGACCTCGATCAACAGTCCGCTCACGGATACACTGGGTGTGCGTGCTGCCACCCAATGTTCCACGACGCGGGTAAGTTCGCGACCCGTGAATCGAAGACGCACCAGGAGATTTCCAAACGGCGAGATCTCGTGCACACCGCCGAAGCGTAGTGGTCCCGCGGCCAAATCCGCACGCAAGCCATCCGTATTCCACGCCGCGACGTCTCCCTTGCCAACAATGCGCGCCGCATCCGCAACGAGGTTGCCAAGCGCGAAGTTGGCTCTTCCGCGCGGCATCGCGTCCGCGATGATCGCCACCGGCTGATCCAGTCGTGTACGAACCTTCCACGTCGCCGCGCGAACGATTGAGTCCACGACTGGATCAGCACCAGCAATCGAGTCTGCCGAAATCGATCGTATGGAGGTACGCACCGGACCGCCATCGAGCGGCAGATCAACAATCACAATCGCCCGCCCGCTTGATGTTGCTTCCACTACCGGCATTCCGGCAACGCGTACATCAACGTTCTCGTGCGCATGGCCCATCACGAATACGTCAGGTTTATCCGTGAGGCGAGCAGCGATATCGAGTCCGTTGCCGCGACACACCGCCGGCTGGTCTCGCTCACAGCGTGCGCCGTCGTGCACGAGACTCACCACCACAGTTGCTCCGGCCAAACGCAGTGCGCGTACGCGTTCGCTGATCAGCGATGCGGGATCGAGAAACTCGAGGCCACGCACATTGCGTAGCCGCGATGAAGCGCGCGTATGCGTACCCGCTGCGCCAACAATACCAATCCGCACATCCCCCCGTGTGACGATCGTATCCGCACGTAACCAGGCTGGCATGCGACCGTCCGCGCCACGTACATTCACGCCCAGCACGGAATAATTGAGTTCAGCCAATCGCTGACGCAGCGTGTCCTGTCCGAAGTCAATCTCATGATTGCCAAGGGCGCCGGCTGCGATGTGCAGTCGATTGACCACCGCAACCGTTGGTCGACCGGTATCCCAATCCGAGGCGGGTGTTCCTGTAAATAAATCTCCCGCATCCACAACAACGCTTTGACACTCACCGCTACACTCCCGCTCGGCGCGACGCAGCGCCGCCGACAGCGCAACCGCGCCGCCAAACGATTTGCCATCTGCTGCAGGTCGCCCCTCCAATGCCGCGTGAAAATCACTCATGACGATGACGCGCAGCGTACGTGGCATTGTAGAACGCGTTTGCGTCTGCGCAGCGTATGCGAGAGCCACCGCAGACGCTGGCTCAAGCGTCCAATTGTGTGTGGCATACGCACTCGGCACCAACGTTCCGACGCGCTGTACTTCGTCAATGAGGAGCTGTCGAATATCCACGTCGCGATGGTCTACAACGGGCGCGCCAGCGAGCATCGCGTATCCACCGCCTCCGCTCTGTCGGTAATTGTTCAGCGCCAGCGTAAACGTGTCCGTGGGTTGTATCGCGCGACCGCGAATCTCGAGGCGTGTAATGCGCGAACCAATGGGTTTCGTGAGATTGATTGTGTAGTCGGCGCCTGAGAGCACGTCGAAATTGAATCCTGGTACGTTCGCGTCAACGATGCCTCCGCTTGGCGCACGGCCAGAGGCATCCAACGTTCGATAGTACCGCGTTGCATGCTCGAGAAACGCGCGGACCTGCGCACCACTCACGCGAACGACGCGCAACGTATTGTCGTAGGGATACAGCTTCGACAACGATGCCATCGTGATTCGCCCCGTATCCAGCGCTGCATCGAGTGAAAAGGCCGCCGTCGCGGCAAGATCTGCCGAGCCTTCGCGACGCATGACCTCGTTCACCAAGTCGGTAATGGGCATGTCCACCACGCGCGCGCTATCGGCGCGCCAGGACACGTTGGTGCGACCAATTGGTGTTGTCACCCAGGCAACAGTGGCACGATGCGAACCTGCACTCGCCGCGACAACGTCCGTCACTTCGCGGTGCCCCGCCACTTTGACAGACTGACCGCGATGCGCCACTACGGTCCATCGCCCCTTGACCTGCTCGACCGTTAGCGTTGCAACGCCGACACTCGCCGCCCAATTGCGCGGTTGCACGAGTAGCGCGCCGTTGATTGTGGAATCGATCAACTCTTTGTGAGAGTGACCATACACCACAAGGTCGATGCCATCGATCTCGCGCGCCACACGCGCCGCCACGTTTTCAGAGGGCAGATTCGTCGCCGTGGTGTCGTAGCTCGACGGTTCGTCCAATCCCGCGTGCAACAACACCACAATGACATCCGCCTTCTGTCGTCGAGCGTCGGCCACTGCCGTGCGCACAGCAGGAACGATATCCGAGACCGTCAGCCCCGCCGCGTGCAGGTTGTCGCGATCCCATATCATCGCGCCCGGTGTTGTCGCGCCGATAATGCCAATGTGCACACCACGACGTTCAACGATTGTCAGTGGAGCGACGAACGGTTTTCCTTGCGCATTTGCTATGTTCGCGGCAAGAAACGGAAAACCCGCCTGCGCCATCGCGGCCTTGAGATACGGCACGCCATAGTTGAATTCGTGATTGCCGATGACGGCGGCGTCATACCGCATGACGTTCATCGCTGCGATGACCGGATGTACCGGTTGCGGGGACACCTTGGCGACGACGTAGGTGAGCGGATTCCCCTGCAGCAGATCACCCGCATCAACCAACAGCACACGGCCCGGATTTGCGGATCGCAACGAATCCACAATGGCGGCCGCTCCGGCCAAACTGTGCGTCAGATCAGGAGCATTTGCATAGTAGTCCCAACCGCGAATACGCCCGTGCACGTCCGTCGTGGAGGCAACCACGAGATCAAAGCGCTCAGCATGCTCATCCGGCAGGCGCGGCTCAGGCACAGTGACCGTCCCTCCCGTCAGCAACAGCGCTGCGCAGCACGCGGGGCCGAAGCGCGCCCAAACAAGTCTATCCATGGAGGAATGCTAGCGGGCTTTCACCACGAGGTGGAGGGATTGCGCCACCTTCCGTTGACCATGTCCGCCACGACCGCGAGCTTCCGTGAGCGCCTTGACGGTCCCGCTGCGAGAAAA
>JAYTTR010000118.1:0-10014 GCA_043744935.1 Gemmatimonadaceae bacterium | reverse complement strand
GTGTGCTCGTGATTCACGTTCTTGCCGAAATTCAATTGTGCACGGACGCGCTTGAGGCGTTCACTGCAGCGTTTGTACATCTTGCGCCGCTGGTCCGTGCGGAAGATGGGTGCATCGAATATCAGGGCGCTGTCGAGATAGCAACCAACATCATCGCCCAGGCTCCGGTTCGCGAAACCGTATTCACCGTGATTGAAAAATGGCGCGATGAGGCCGCACTGGCGGCGCATTTGCGCGCGCCACATATGGCGGCGCACCGTACGCAAACGGCAGCGTTGGCCGTTGGCACAACTATTCGCGTTCTACGTTCTATCTAGATCGAGAAGCAGCAAGAATTGCACGCCTCCTCTCCACCACCGTGATGTCATGAAAATGCTCCGGCTGCTTGCTTTCCCGCTCTTCGCGGCGTGTGCTGTCGTCCATCGCCCCGCGACCACTATTGAGCAATTGCAACGCGACGGTATCGCAGCGCGCATTGCCGAACGCAGCACGCGCGACTCGGTGATCGAACGCCTGGTCAGACGCGCGGTGGTTCGCGGCGACAAAACGCTGGATGTGTTGATGCTCTCGGGTGGCGGACAAAACGGCGCATTCGGCGTGGGCTTTCTCCGCGGATGGCATGCGCGCACCGATGCGCCGATGCCGCGCTTCGATCTCGTCACGGGCATTAGTACGGGTGCATTGCAGGCTCCATACGCGCTCGTCGGTACGACGAAAGCACTCGATACCATCACCGCGATCTATGCGCGAGCGGCCGAGAGTATTGCGCCGAGTATCGATTGGTTGTTCTGGTTGCGAAAGACTGGCGGTGTGGTGAAGACGAAAAACTTTGATCGCGCGTTGCATGAGAGCATCGGCGGTGAGTTTCGCAGCGATCTTGTGCGCGCCTTCGCTGACGATCGGCAGTTGCTGATTGGCACCTCAGATTTCGATCTCGCAATTGGCCGCTCGTGGTCACTCGGCGAAACACTCGACACAACGTCGAAAGGCCTTGATCGTACAGCAATGTTGTTGAAGGCGGCAACAGCGATTCCCGGTATTTTTCCACCGGTATTGGTGGATGGTCATGTAAACGGCGACGGCGGTGTCATTTCAAACGTGCTGCTGTTGCTGACGTATGAAGACTATCAACAGCTGGCCCGTCGACTTGCGGAAAAGGGATTGACGGACGTGACGGTTCGCGTATTTGTCGTGATGAATTTCTGGTCGCATGCGCCGCCGCAAATCATTTCACCGTCTAAAGTGAAGCAAATTGCAGCACGGTCAAACACCATGCTCTTCTTTGCCCATCAACCGCAAACGCTCGAAGACCTCAGCAATCTTTCACGCGCCGTGAGCTCGCAAATACGTGGTCTTCGTATGGAATTGAAAGTGGCAACGTTAGACGCGCAACTCGCGCTCGACCCAGCTGCAAACAAACTGTTCGAGCATGCATTCATGCAAAAACTCGACAACATTGGCTATGCCAAGGCACGAGGCGCGTCTCCGTGGGACAAGCTTCCCTCGGCGTACGAACGACCGCTGATTGTGAAGGAGCAGTAGACTCGGTGTCTGCAACGCCTGCGTCCGTCGCGCACACGTCGCCTCTTCTTGTGGTGCGGCGCGATCCGTACAATGCGGAAACGCCCGAGTACGCGCTCAGCGAGCAGGTGACACCCACGGCGCTTGTGTATGTGCGCAGCAATTTCGGGATGCCGTTGCTTGACGCGTCGCACATGATTGCCGTTGGTGGTGCGGTGCGCACGTCATGCGTGCTTGGTGTGGCGGCACTGCGCGCGTTGCCGCAACGCATCGTTGGATGCACGATGGAGTGTGCGGGAAATGATCGTCTCTCGATCCATCCGTTACCATCAGGCGAACCGTGGAGTAGTGGTGCGTTGAGTACGATTACGTGGTCAGGTCCATCGCTGCGCGATGTGCTTGCGCGTGCGGGCGTGCTGGAGCATGCGTGCGAAATCCTGGTCACGGCGGCGGACAGCGGTCCGCGTGACGATGCGGAGGGACGCGTTACTTTTGCACGGGCGATTCCCATCGCGGACGCATTGCATGAGGATACGATTCTCGCACTCACCATGAATGGCGCTCCACTGACGCCCGAACATGGTGCGCCGGCGCGCCTCGTGGTACCGGGATGGTATGGAATGGCCAACGTGAAATGGGTGCAACGCATCGATGCACTCGTCACGCCATACGACGGATATTTTCAACGCCAACGGTACGTGTATGACGACGCGTCGGGCATTTCCGCTGTGCGTCGGATGCGCGTGAAGTCGGTGATCACGTCACCCGCAGGCGGCAGTACAAATCCATCGTCATTGGTCGTGCGTGGATGGGCGTGGTCGGGCGCGGGGGCGATTCGAGGCGTTGAAGTCGCCATCGACGGTGGAGAGCAGTGGCAATCCGCTCACCTCGGCACGCCGGCAACACCGTACGCGTGGACACCGTGGGAGTGTGCGGTCATGATCGAACAGCGCGGCCGACACGCGCTGCGTAGTCGGGCGACCGATGCAACGGGTGCTGTTCAGCCAGATGCAATTGTGTGGAACCGGTTAGGGTACGGGAATAACGCCGTGCGACCAGTGGTGTTCGAGATAGGGAATGGGGATGAGGGATTGGGGATTACCTGATGCACGCTCGAACCACTCTCAGTATTCCCAATTCCCTGAACATTCGTCTGGCCAACACCGCAGACGCTCCTGTGCTGGCCGAATTCGCCGAACGAATGTTCAGAGCGACCTTCGGCCCGGACAACACGCAGGCCGACATGGACGCGTATTGCGCCGAAGCGTTTGGTGCGGAGAAGCAGGAGCGAGAGCTGTGCGATGCGGCGCGCGTTTGCATCATGGTCGAGCATGCGGGAATGCTCGCGGCGTTCGCGTGGCTGCACATCGGTGTGACGCACGCGCGCGTTGTCGGTGAACATCCCGTCGAGATTCAAAGGTTTTATGTTGATCAACCATGGCATGGTCAGGGCGTGGCGCAGCAGCTGATGTCAGCCGCACTGACGGAAATCGAGGCTCGGGGCGGAGAGACCGCGTGGCTTGGTGTGTGGGACCGGAACGCTCGGGCGATTCGCTTTTACGAAAAGCAAGCCTTCACTGATGTCGGATCGCACGTTTTCATGCTTGGCGACGATGCGCAGACCGATCGCATTCTGGCGAAATCAGTGGTTCGCTGAAGCCGTGGCTATCGCTTCTTCGCGAGAATAGTCCCGCGACAGGTAATCGCCCCACAAAAACATGGATAGCGCCGTTTGGCCGCCGGCGTATGGCGTTCAGCAAGCGTATACGCATAGTCATAGACCAACTCCTCGCCCGGTTCAATGTCGTGCAGGGTCTCAATCCAGATGCGGCCGTCGTCAATCACCGCATCGCAGTTTGGCGCGCACGAATGGTTCAGAAAGCGCGCTGCATTTCCGTTCACGGCGGCATCGACCACGACCGTATCGTCGATGGCAAACAGGTACGTGTGATGTCGTTCGCCGTCCGTGTCTGGGTAGCGCGCTTCAGTCTGCGCTGGCGTTAGCCGCTCGCCTGCATATTCGATAAGCCGCACGCCTGCAGCGATCGGATGGGTTGCGTAACCACCGAAGCCCTGTATAGGCGAGTGGCGAATTTCGAACGGAAGGTCGCGCGCGGTGTGAGGCATTCAAGAAAGATATGCCTCGACGGTATTCGTTCGGGCGATTCTGGTTCCCGAATCGACTACATTCAGGAAAAGGAGGATTTTCTATGACCCGTTCACTACCCATCGCCCGCGACGCGTTCATCACAGCGATGAACCGGGACACCGCAGGTTCCGATCGGCCTCGATATACAGAAGTACTGGACGCGATGATCGAGTGGAGCCTTGCTCGGCCCGAACAGCTGCGCTTTCGCGACGATGAGTCGTCCAAGGGTGTGGTGAGTTTTCAGCGTGTTGGTTCGAACATGGTGTTTTGGGCTGCGCGCCCAATGCGCGGCAATGGCCCGAAGATCGAGCTGCTGCCCCGTGCCTCATCCGTACTGCCCAACGAGCGCATGCTTGCCGCACGAGAGGCGATCAACGCTTGCTCGCGTGAAGTGCTGGAAGGAGACGATCGCCTGGCGATTGGCTTCGGAGCGATGAAGAACCCGACCTCGCGTGCGGCTGTCTTCACGCTGATGGACGAGCTGCTCGAGGTGACGTGACCGCTCCCGACCAGACACCCGAGCACGGGTTCTCCGCGCTCGGGTTGGACCCGCGCATCGCTGCCGCACTCGCGACGCTCGGCTATGAAGAGCCAACACCGGTACAGCGCGCAGCAATTCCGCCGCTGCTAGAAGGTCGCGACGTGCTTGCACAGGCCGCGACTGGTACGGGCAAGACCGCAGCGTTCGCGTTGCCGCTCCTCAGCCGACTTTCTCCAAACGCAGCCCCGCGTGAACGCACCGCCGCGCTGATTCTCGTTCCCACGCGCGAACTCGCCATGCAGGTTGCCGAAGCGGTACATCGCTACGGCAAGCCGTTGGGCGTGCAAGCGCTACCAGTTTACGGTGGGGCGTCGATGGAGAACCAGATTCGCGCCCTCAAACGCGGCGTTGATGTGGTCATCGCCACGCCCGGTCGAGCCCTCGATCACATTCGTCGCGGTACGCTGCAGCTAGCATCCGTCCGTACGGTCGTGCTTGATGAAGCCGACGAAATGCTGGACATGGGTTTCGCTGAAGATCTCGAGGCTATTCTCGAAGCGACGCCCAAGTCGCGGCAGACGGCGCTCTTTTCGGCGACGTTGCCCGCTCGCATTCAGTCCATCGCGCGTCGTCAATTGCGCGATCCGGTCACGGTCACGATCGATCGCGAAATTGTGCCTGATGGGACGGCTGCACGTGTGCGCCAGGTTGCGTACATGGTGCCGCGCGCGCACAAAATGGCGGCTTTGGCCCGCGTGCTTGATCTCGAGCATCCGACCTCGGCCATCGTGTTTTGTCGCACACGCACCGAGGTCGATGAGCTGTCCGAAACACTCGCGGCGCGTGGCATGCGCGCCGACGCGTTGCACGGTGGTTTGTCGCAGGATCAGCGCGATCGCGTCATGCAGAAATTTCGCGCACGCAAATCCGATCTCTTGATCGCCACCGACGTCGCAGCTCGTGGACTCGACGTGAAGCATGTGTCGCACGTGGTGAACTTCGACGTGCCGGCTGACGCTGAAGCGTACGTGCATCGCATCGGGCGCACGGGTCGTGCGGGACGCGAGGGTGTCGCGATCACGTTGGCCGAGCCGCGCGAACATCGGTTGTTGCGGAACATCGAACGGATGACGTCGCAGCGCATCGAAATTGCGACGGTGCCAACCGTGGCCGATCTCAAGTCCCGTCGACTGGAGTTAACGCGCGCGTCGTTACGCGAGGCGATTATCGAAGGTGGACTCGATCATTTCCGCGGCATTTGTGAATCACTGGCCGACGAGTTTGATGTGATGGACATCGCTGCTGCTGCGGTGAAGTTGCTGGAGCAGCGGGAGACGCCCGATGAGCCGGATATTCCATCGGTAAATCCGAAGGGTGAACGATCGTCGCGCGATGATCGTCCGGCGCGCACCGAGCGTCCACGTCGCGAAAGCAGTGCCGGTGCGCGCGAAGGCTCTCGTGAAGGTGCAGGCGAGCGGTCAGGTCCGCCGAAGCCACGCAAAGCGCGCGAAGCACAAGCGTGGGCGGTCGCCAAGTTGTGGGTCGGCGCGGGTCGCAAGATGAAGATGCGTCCAGGCGATCTCGTTGGTGCCATCGCCAATGAAGTCGGTATTGATGCCGGTGTTATCGGCGCGATCGAAATCGGCGACGGCTACTCGACCGTTGAGGTTCCGGAGGAGATTGCCGAGGACATCATTACCGCGCTGCGCTCGACGACCATCAAGGGTCGTCGTGTGCTGGTGCGTCGCGATCGCTCGAAGTAACGCACGCTATTTATTTCGACGGAGAACGCACGCCGCGCGGTTGGCGGCGCGTAAGCAGCGCGCGAACGTGGTTGCGTTGTAGCTGATACAACAGCCCACCAAACGCACTCGCACCAATCGTCAAGATGAGCATCAGGAGGCTGGCCCCATATTGCGGGTGCCAGCCTCTTGTTGCTTCCAACAACATGGAAATGCCCGCACCCCACCCGATGACGCGCTGCGCAATGTCTCGATAACGCAATGATTCACGACCGTGAAACTCCGCAATGATGTAGCCAACCAGGGTGAATGCGGCCACGTGCTCAAGCGCGAGAAAGATGCGCGTGGTCGACACGGCATCACTGATGTCAAACAACGCCCCGGTGCCGTGCCAGATGACGCCAGCGCCATCCAACGGCCACAGCGACGACAACGCGAGATACGCGGCGAAGAGCGGGAGCACCAGTCGCAAGGTGGCGAGTTCGAATCGACGATTGCCTGACACTGCGCGTGCGCGTGCGGTGCCGATACTCCGCAGCCACGCCACGCCAACCGTGATCGCCGCCCCGGCGAGCAAAACGCTGCGGTCGCGAATTGCACCGGGCAACATCGCTACCACGAACCACAACAGAGCGGCGACCAGTAGCCATGGGCGGCCAACGCCACGCACGGGTGCGAGATACGCGGCGTGTACCGTGCCCAACACGCCACCAGCAAACGCGCCAACGAGTAATACCAACCACGTGCGCGAGCCACCGTCGCTGGACAAACCCGTCAACCACATCAGCGGCACGAGGAGATACACGAGTCCCATGAGTGGCAGTTCGAGCGCCAGCGTGCGCACCGTGCTGTCGCCTTCCATTCGCTTCAGCACCATCGTATACAGCACGGCGCCAACGGCCGCTCCGATAGCATTGGTCAATACGTCGAACAGTGAGGAATAGCGTTCCGCTTCGAAGAGCTGCGCCGTCTCGATACAGCCGCTCAACGCGGCACCAACGAACAATACTTGCCACCATTTCGCCAGCGATCCGCTCGGCCGCGTCAGTTGAAAGAGAAATCCGATGGGCACAAACATAACGACGTTCATGACGATATCCGACCACGTCCACAACTGCGTGAGTCCATGCACGGGTGACGATGCAAAGCGAAACGGCGCCAGCGTAATGATTGCCATCATGACCGCGAGGTAGCTCAGCATCGCGCGGCCGAGTCGAGCGCCGGAAATGTCGGTGGCGCGGCGTTTGCTGTGCGTTGCGACCGCGTCTGCGACATCGGCTGCGGGGACGACGATTGGAAAGGTGTCACTCATGGAGGAAAGTATCGGTCGCGGACGCTAACTTCTTCGCATCCTCAACCCCGTGCCCATGCGCCTTTTTCGCCGCTCGTCCGTTGCTCTTCTGATCTCGCTCACGAGCACCTTCGTCCCCGTCGTGGTCGCCGCGCAGAGTGCCGCGAAATCGACCACGTCCACGGCTTCGCCGACAAACTTTGACTCAGCAACATTTGCCGCGCTGACGTGGCGAAATGTTGGACCGTGGCGCGGTGGACGCGCGAACACGATTGCCGGTATTGCCTCGCAACCGATGACGTATTTTGTGGGTTACACGGGCGGCGGGGTGTGGCGCACGGATGATGCGGGTAACAACTGGCGCAACATTTCCGATGGATTTTTCAAGAGCAGTTCTATTGGGGCGATCGCTGTAGCGCCGTCGGATCCAAATGTGCTTTACGTTGGCACTGGTGAGCATGCGGTGCGCGGTCAGTCGTCGACGTACGGCGACGGTGTGTATCGCAGCACCGATCAAGGGCGCACGTGGGCCAACGTGGGACTTGCGGCTACTCGGCAGATTTCGGCGGTGCGCATTCACCCGACGGACCCCGAGATTGTGTATGTCGCGGCGCAGGGTGATCGATGGAAGGGCACGGCGGAGCGCGGGATTTATCGCACGAAGGATGGGGGCAAGAGTTGGACGCTCGTGCTGAAGGGTGAAAACGCATTGAGTGGCGCGAGTGATTTATCGATGGACGCGACCAATCCGCGCATTTTGTACGCGGCGTTCTGGGACGCGCAACGCTTTCCGTGGCAAGTGCGCAGCGGCGGTGCAGGCAGTGGCATCTGGAAGTCGCTAGACGGCGGCGATACATGGAAACGGTTGAGCGAAGGGCTGCCAAAATTGATGGGCAAGATTGGTGTAGCGGTCTCGCCGGCAAACCCCGATCGTGTATATGCCATTGTTGAAGCGGAGAACGGTGGCCTGTTTCGCTCGGATGACGCGGGTGCGACGTGGCGTTTGCTGTCCGGTGACCGGCTCATTCAAACGCGTTCGTGGTACTACATGAATGTGACCGCCGATCCGAAAAACGCGGATGTCGTGTGGGTGATGAATGCGCCGGTGATGCGATCCATTGACGGTGGGCGCACGTTTCAAACCGTGAATGCGATGCACGGCGATAATCATCAGTTGTGGATCAATCCGCTCGATAGTCGGTACATCGCGAATGCAAACGATGGTGGTGGATCGGTGTCGCTTGATGGTGGCAAGAGCTGGAGCACACAGGACAATCAACCAACAGCGCAGTTCTATCACGTCGCGGTCGACGATGCGTTTCCGTACAAGCTGTACGGTGGGCAACAGGACAATTCGTCGGTGATCATCAAGAGTCGCACGGAAGGCGGATCAATCGGTATGCGTGACTGGATCGAGGGTCCGGGATGCGAAAGTGCGAACATGGGCGTGAGTGCGAAACATCCCCAGTTCGTGTACGGTGGCTGCTACCAAGGCATTGTCGAAGAACTCGATGCAACAATCGGCACCACACGCGCCATCATGCCGTGGCCTGCGCTGAACCTCACCGAACCCACCGACAAAACGCGCTATCGCTTCAATTGGACAGCGCCAATTCTCGTTTCACCGCACGATGACAATGTGATTTATCAGGGCGGCAATGTGTTGTTCAAAACGACAGATCGCGGCATGAGCTGGACGCCTATCTCACCCGATCTCACACACAACGACAAAGCGCGTCAAGGTTGGGGCGGCGCACCAATCACCAATGAAGGTGCAGGCGGCGAAGTGTATGCGACCATCGTGACGATTCAGGAATCGCCACATGACGCGAACACAGTATACGTCGGGACCGACGATGGACTCATTCAATTGACGCGCGACGGCGGGAAGAGTTGGAGCAACGTGACGTCGCCGGCATGGGGCGATGGCTTGGTGAACGAGATTGACGTGTCACCATTCGATGCGGCCACCGTGTACGTCGCGTTTCGTAAAGATCGTGTCGGTGATGCAACCGCACATGTATTTCGGTCGACCGACTACGGAAAGTCGTGGACACGCTTGGTTGCTGGACTCCGTGACAACGAACCGGTGCGCGTCGTGCGTGAAGATCCAGAGCGGCGCGGGTTGCTGTACGCCGGTACGGAAACCGGTGTATACGTGTCGTATGATGCGGGTGCACGCTGGTTGCCCTTTGCCGGCGGTTTCCCGGTCACACCGGTTACCGATCTCAAGGTGAAGCACGGCGACCTCATTGCCGCGACCGAAGGCCGCGCATTCTGGATCATGGATGATCTCTCGGTGATCCGTCAGCGCGCCGACTCGATCGGCAATGCAGCCATTCATTTGTACACGCCACGCGCCGTCATGTTAGCTGGTGGCGGAGCAGGTCCGGCGCGTAACGCGGGTCGCAATCCACCATACGGTGCCACGATATTTTTTCGTTTGTCCGCCGCACCCGACACTGCAGCCACGGTAATGATGGAGTTCATCGACGCGAAGGGCGTTGTCATGCGCTCTTTTGCGACCAGGGGTGATTCAATTAATCGTCTCACGGCGAAGGCCGGGTTGAACACGTTCAACTGGAACATGCGTCGCGCTGCGCCTACGCGCATCGCGGGCATCGTATTGTTCGGCGCACCAGCAGATGGTGGTGCGCGTGTGTCACCCGGTCGGTATACCGTTCGCTTGACCTCGGGCGCGACAGTGAAGTCGGCGGTGTTCGATGTGCTGCAAGACCCGCGTATTACCGCGCCTGTGGCAGTGGTGGCTGAACGGGATTCGGTCTCGTCGTTACTGGCCAATCGCATCACGGAAATTCACGACGCGGTG
>JAYTTR010000117.1:0-10036 GCA_043744935.1 Gemmatimonadaceae bacterium | reverse complement strand
CGCGATTATGCCGTGGAATTTTCCGCATTGGCAAGCGCTGCGATTTGCCGTGCCTGCCGTGCTTGCCGGAAACGGCGTGCTCATCAAGCCCGCTGGTTCTGTGCCCGGAAGTGCGTTGCTACTCAATCAGTGTTTTATCGAAGCTCGCACGGCTGTGCGCGGCATCAACAGCGCCGAGGCACCGATCCACATCGCGCTCTTCGACCTTGAGGTGCTCGATGGGGTGATCGCCGATGCGCGCATCGTTGGTGTAACGCTCACTGGCAGCGATCGCGCCGGGCGTCATGTCGCAGAGTTTGCTGGCGCGCAACTCAAGAAGGTGGTGCTCGAGCTTGGCGGCAGCGATCCGTTCATTGTGCTGCCCGACGCCGATGTCCTTCGCGCCGCAACGGTTGCCGTTGCGGCACGGACAGTGAATACAGGTCAGTCGTGCATTGCCGCGAAAAGATTTATCGTTTGCGACGCGATTTATGACGAGTTTCTTACGCATTTTATTGAGGGCATGGCGCAATTGGTTGTTGGAGATCCGCGCGACGAGCGAACACAGATTGGCCCGATTGCGACCGAAAGCGTGCGAGATGGTTTGGCCGCGCAAGTGGAAACATCGGAGCGCATGGGCGCACGCGTGGCGCTTGGCGGCAACCGGCTGACAACGCCCGGATACTTTTATCCGCCCACCGTCCTTGTTGACATTCCAGAACATGCACCGGCCGCGCAACAAGAACTTTTTGGCCCTGTGGCTTCGGTCTTTCGCGTTGCGGATGTCAGCGCTGCCATCGCAAAGGCGAACGACTCACCCTTTGGTCTCGGCGCGAGTGTGTGGTCGCAAGACCCGGCCACGATAGATCGCTGCATCGCCGAGCTGGATACAGGCATGGTGTTTGTCAACGACATGGTAACGTCCGATCCGCGATTTCCATTTGGTGGCATCAAGCAATCGGGCGTGGGACGCGAGCTTGGTCCCGCTGGCTTTCGTGAATTTACGAACGCGAAAACGGTGTACGTTCGTCGTTAGCTGCTACGCGTTTGCACACTCTCGCCGTCGTCGTCCTGCACGCCGCCCATCAGTCGACGCCACCATGGTCGCGGATCTTCAGCGCGACGAATGCTGCGCACTACCTGGCGCCATCCAATACGCATTTCTTCCGCATCGGGGAAACGATCCTCGACGCGTGATGCGAGCCCATGCCGCAGCCACTGACTGAGCGCGTCTGGAAATCCATCCTGCGACAGCCGCTCCGGCAGCGTGTCGGCAAGCTGTCGCGCGAGAATCAACTCACTGGGTCCGTCGCCAAACGGCGCGACGCCCGTCAGCACGAAGTACACGATGCTCGCGAGCGCGAAGCAATCGGTCGCCGGTCCTTGCGCCTCGCCAAGCAATTGCTCGGGTGCGGCGAATGATGGTGTGCCAGACGAGCCCGCACGGTCGTCGCCAAGCGCGTACGCGATGCCGAAATCCCCAATGCGCCAGCGACGGTAGCGATCGATCAGAATATTTTCTGGCTTCAGATCGCGATGGATGATACCGCTCGCGTGCGCAGCAATCAGCGCTTCGAGCACATCGTCAACTTGCTGTGCGATTTCTTCAAACGAACGCGGCCCGCTGCGCGCAATGAGACTGGCAACCGATCCACCCTCAGCCAGCTCCATGGTGTACCACACAATGTCACCGCGACTATCGGTGTCGTAGATCGGCACTATGGATGGATGCGCCAGTTGCGCAGCGAGTCGGGCTTCGCGACGGAATCGAGCGACCGCGGCATCATCTTTCGCGATATGCGGATGCAATACCTTGATGGCGACTTCGCGCGCCAGCGATAAATCTCGCGCGCGCCACACACTGCCAAACATACCGTCTCCCAGGGGCGACAGGATCTCGTAATCGTCGGCGGTCGCCCAGCGTAGTCGCGCATCGGACGTATCGAGGGCCGGCGGCAGTTCATCGCCTTCCGGCGTGATCATGACTTGCCGCACGTTGACGTGCCGATCCATATCGCGCAGCAAAGCGGCGATGCTCGGAAAGCGCGCTGCTGGATCCGCATTCAACGCTCGCTCGAGCACGGCGGCCAACGCCTGTGGACAATCCGCACGCAACAGCGACAGCGGTGGCGCGTCACGCTCTGGCGGTGTTTCGCCGGTCAGCATCGTGAATAGCATTGCCGCGAGTTGCCACTGATCCGAAGCGATGGTGGGTTGCCACGCGTTGGCCGCCGACCACTCCGGAGGCGTTGGTGCATGCAGTGGATTCGGGCGCAACCCATCCGGAATCTGATCTTTCGTGAGTACCCACTCCCAACCGAGTAACCACAAACGTCCACCTGGTGTTAACCACACCGTATTAGCCGAGATGTCGCCGTGCGCCGCGCCGGTATCATGCAGATACGCGAGTGTGCTGCCAGCTTCGCGCAGCACCTGGAGGGCGACGGGCACATTTTCCGGGCCGAGGCGTGCAATGCGCGAGCATACCGTTTCGCCGCTGATCCATCGACGCAAATATCCCGGACCACGACGACTCTCCTGGTACGACGCCCAGTAGTGGTACGTAGTTGGCATCGATGGATGATTGCGGTGCGCGAGCGCGCGCGCTTCGTGCAGAATCCACTCGTTGTGCAACGGGTCCGGCGCACTCACGAGCGACAGCGAGCGCCCGAGCGCATCAACGACTTCTTGATAGTGTCGATGCCCCTGCAGCAATGCTTCATTGCCCCACGTCCATCCAGGTGGGAGCGTCCACGCTTCGAGATGAGGGGGGGGCGACGCAGTCGCGCGATGTACGTCGAACAAGGCATCCAAAGGCATCCTGCAAAATAACGCAGCGCGCGCGAAGTTACGCGGCGGATTGCAGCTCGATGCGCACTTCTGCACCGACCGGCTCAACACTGCCGAGCGTGATCATTCCGCCCCAGCCTTCAATCAACCGACGACTGATGGCGAGGCCAAGCCCACTCCCACTCGTGCGTGTCGAAAAATGTGGTTCAAAGACACGGGACATGACGTCGGCTGCGACTCCGGTTCCATCATCTCGCACCACAATACGCACCCGGGTAGCGTCGGCGACCACCGTCACCACAACCTCACGCGCCTGCGCCAAGCGCGCGTTTTCGAGCACGTTCAGCAGGACTTCGCGCAGTTCGTCCGGCTGCGCGAGCGCCAGCACTCTGGCCGGTGTACCTGATGTCTCGTACACCCATTGCACGCCATCGTCACCCATCCGTTCGAGCGCGAGAACGTCCAGAATAACGGCGTCAATATCGACCGCGACCGCTGGTGCGCGATCCTTTGGCGACGTGCCATACCGACTAAAGGCGCGCGCAATTTCGTCGAGATGATCAATTTCAGCTAACACCCGCGTGACGTTCGTCTCAAGAATTGTTTCGAAGTCGCCGCGACCATCCTTATATGCCCGACGCAAATGTTGCACGCCGAGTCGAATGGGCGTGAGCGGATTCTTGATCTCATGCGCGATTTGGCGCGCCATCTCACCCCATGCGAGCACGCGCTGCGCTGAGGCGAGTTCCGTTACATCGTCCAACGTGAGCACGGCGCCAGTTGGCAGGCGTGTCAATCGCGCGCGCAGTTGACGACCATAGACCAGCAATTCGAAGGCTTCTTCTTGAATATCGGACGCGAGGAATTGCGTGCAACGTTCGACAAGCGCCGCGAGTCGCACCGGCAACGCAGCGAGTGCGCTCCGCGGTTCGCGCACTGGTGTGGCAAGCATTGCCTCGGCACGCGGATTCGCGATGAGAATGTTCCCGTCGGGACGCAGCGCGAGCACACCGCTTGCCACATGTTGCAAGACGGCTTCCGTGCGCCGTTGCGCCGCTTCGAGCGCCGCTCGACTCGTCGACAAATCTTCCGCCATACGACTAAACGCGCGGTACACCGGCGCGAATTCTGCCGCCGGTGCTACCCCAAGCGATGGATCCGCTCGTCCTGCCGCGATAGCCAGGGCAGCTTCACGCAACGCTCCGACGGGTCGCGCCAGCGAACGCGCCGCAACACCACTGGACCACACGGCCGCGAGCGCCCCAAGCGCCGTGACAAATAACAACAAGACACCGAGATCTTCGCGCCTGAGGTCGAGCGCGTATTCATCACCGCGTGCCGGTGTCGCCAAAACGGCACGCGGTTCCAACTGCGGCGTGCGGCGAAACCCGACGAGTGCTTCTCGGCCGCCAACCTGCAATCGACGCGTCGCAAAGACCTCGTCGGTGCCAAAGTCACCGCCGTCGAGCGATACCGGCAAGAGTCGCCCCAGCGGCGCCAATGCATCAAGGAGGGGGTCGCTGGCCGCCATGAGTTGCCCGTTACTGTAGAGAAACAGTGGCGCACCCAGACTCGAGGCCGAGCCGTCGAGGGCGCGTCGATCAGCGTCGACCGCGGCCACGCGCAGCGCTTCGCGCACCAGCAGCTCGCGTGCCGCGCGATCATCATCTTGCAAACGATACCACGCCCACGCCGCAAAGATCGTCGCCGGCGCCACGAAAAACGCGAGCAGTGTCGCGCTCAATCGCACGCGATACGATCGCGACCACCGCGTTCGCCGAAGGCGTAACCACCGTGCAAACGCGCCGTCGGCCATGGCGCTCGCACCCCACAGCACGAGAATGACACCAAGGTCGAGCAGTACTAGCAGCGCGCCGCGCGGCAGCAACACATCAGCGCCACGCAACTCCAATTCAACGTGCGCCCGTCGCGCGAGTACACCGTTGCCAACCACACCATCCCCATGCATCGCACTGCCAATGCGACGCCATTGCAGCGGTGTCGATGTGAGCACATTCGACTCGGGCGCCGTGAGTGTCAGCCGATAGGGCGGCTCCGTGCGCCGCGCGCCGGTAACGCCCGTGAGCAACGCAAACGGATCCGCTGGGAGCAGTCGCGTGCGCGGGGGTACCGCGATCGTGATCACAATTCCATCGCGCGAGGGGATGGCCGCCACGAGCATGGTCGTCGGACCATCATCAACCGCGCGAATCTCGATCGCGCCACTTTCGCGCGCGATCGCGGCAATGATGGCCTGTGCGCCGATCGTGTCATTCACCGGCACGAGCGCAAATTCACTGATCGGTGTGTTCGGCTGCCGCGGAATCCAACGCGCAATGCGTGCGGGATAGCCGGCCGTCGCAAGGTCACTCGCGGCATACCGACGCAAGAGCGCCGCGTTGCCAGCGGGAAGCGCTGGCTCTGCACCAATCGTCGTGGCAAACCGCTCCAGCAAGCGAAACGCATTCTCGTCAACAGCAGTGATACGTGTCAAATCATGCTGCGCGAGGTCCATGCGAGCGCGCACCGTCGCACCCCACGTCAACGTGGCGGCTCCAGCACCGGCCACGATGGCCGTGCTCATCACCAGTGCAACGCCGCGTCGCGTAAACGCCAACGCCCCAGTCGCTAGTACCCATAACGCTGGATACCACGCGGGCCAGGCACCGGGTGCGCTCCATAAAAAAGGCCCCAGCACCGCCGCCGCGATGCCCAGGAGTGGCGCCAACATTGGTGGTGCACCTCGACGACGTCCCAATGCCACCTGACCCGCTGCGGCTCCTGTGAGCAGCACCGATGCTGCTGCGAGCGCAAGCGCTAACTCCCACGCCATCCACAGAGAAACGTTCGCGCCTTCGGGTGGGAGCGCAATTCCGCGCGCAAGGTCGCGCAACAGAAATGGTCCGAACGAACCAACGAGCAACACCAGTATTATTGACCACACACGCGCCGACGCATGTCGCCCATGTATCGCGCGCAACACCAAGAATACCATCGCCAATGTCAGCGCACACGTTATGAGAAGCGCTGCTACGTTCCCGGTCAGTCGACCACCTACGGGCGCGAAATAACTCGCCGCATTGAAAATGGGTGAGACGTTGGACAGCGCATTGAGGGGGGCAATCGCAACCGCCGCGAGCAGCGCGAGCGCCGTCGCAATGCGCTCCCTCGTGCGCGCCGGGCGCCGCCAACTTGTGACAAGCACGAGCAACACAGCAATCGCCAACGGAATAGCCGTCCGCGCACGGGCGCGCTGCAACATCGACTCACGCGTCTCGTCTTCCGAATACGCCAACGCTCGGACGCGCGCGAGTCGTCGCGGTCCATCCGGCACAACGATAACGCTCGACCCAGACACCACACGCGCCGAATCCGGAGATTCAATGACCGTGCGAGCAATATCCAGACTTCCCGCCAAACTCTGCGTCAGCGAATGCGCAAACCGATCCGCCGGAGGCGCCGACGCGATGAGCGCGACCGCGACTGCCTGCACGTCGCCCTTCCGCGACGGAATGCGCGTGACCAAGGATGTGTGAAACGCGCCTTCGATCAATCGGGTCCCGAACTCACCAGCGCTCGTGACCGCAATGTGTAACTGACCGGCGCGTCCCACCAACACACCGTCACGAAACACCAACATCGCCGACTCCACCCCGTCGTCGAGCCGCGGTGGTTGCAGCACGTGGGTAGAGGTGCCGTCCACCAATGACAGCACCATCGCCGTGTCGGCAACGACGCGCGCCGCCGCGCCCTCGAGCAATGTCGCAACATCGGCCAGCTTCGCCGCCACGCGCTCGGCGCGTGCCTCGCGTTCCGCCGCCGACCATCCACTCCAATCGCGCGCGGAGGCGCGCATGGTGACGAGTTCCGCGCGCGCAAAGTTCAATGCGAGCAGCAGCATCACCGCAGCCATAGCGGCCCATCCACGAGGCTGCCGAAGCGTTCGATGGAACACCAACATGCCCAGCGTGCCGAGCGCCGCCGCCGCAAACAGTTGCCAGTTGGGCGTGCGCTGCCACACGGACAAGGCGATGATCGCACTCACCGCGCTGACCACCCACGCGTACGGCCAACGTTCGGTCGTTTCGCGTTGAGCGACGGGCCCATGCCGAAGCAGTACCTCGTCGCGTGCAGGAGAAGTGAATGGCATCGCCGCACAATACCCCATGCCGCCGCGGATGGCGACCGAGTAAACGGTCGGAGGCACGCTATCTTTCCCGAATGCTCCGCGCCCTGATTTTCATCGCCAGCGTCTTTCTCGCGATCGTCTTCGACAACTTGCCGGCGCGGGCGCAGGGCGCGCGACTCGATGTTGGAAGTTTTACGCTCCTGCGTTACGGCGCACGCGTTGGTCGCGAGCAGTTTTCCATGCAACGCATGCAGTCGCAGGAAGGCGGCGTGTTAGAGCTGCGCGCCGAGTCCGCGGCGGGCGAGCGACGAACGGCCATGCGACTGGAAACCGACTCCGCCGGCACGCCAGTGCGCTATTCCTTCGAAGAGCGAACCGGTGCTGAAATCACGGTGCGGCTTGGCGGGCGTCGCGTCCGTGGTCGATTCGCAACGCTGGCACGAAGCAAACTCGGTGAAGCCGCGCGCGAATATTTGCTCGTACCAGGTGCGCTCGTACTTGAAGACAACGGCGTGCTGCAGTACGCGCTGTTGATCCGCAATCGGCAAGGCAGCGTGCGCGACACCGTCAGCGTGCCGGTACTCTCGCTGGGCAACAACCAGCAGGGCATCATTCAACTCACCCGCGAGACCAACCGGGATACCGTCATTGTGGCGGGTACGCGCCGTGAGGCAACGCGTTGGTCGCTCGTATCTCTCAACGGGGAAGCACGTGTTGTGTGGGCGGACGCAGAAGGACGTATTTTACGCGTAGTTATTGCGTCGCGCGGCTTCGAGGCCGTTCGCGATGACGTGCCGCATTGAACAGCGACGCGACAATCGCGCGATGCTTGTCTCGAATTCACTGAAACCGTGTCGGGAAGGTGCCCGTACGGCCCTCTGTTCATGACCTCTTCTCGCCACTCAATTATGCGCACTCACGTTTTCGCGCTTGCGTTGGTATGCGCCGGCGCGGCGTTTGTCCCGATGCCATCACTTTTGGCGCAAACAGCACCGCGACCGATCGCACCCGCATCCGCAACTGTGGGGTCGGTGCTCACACTCGCAGACGCCGTTGCGCTTGCGCGTCGCAGCAATCCCGGTCTCGCCACCTCAATCAACGCGCGCCGTAGTGCCGCGGCCGCGCTTCGATTGGCCAATGGTGCGCTGTTGCCGAGCCTGAGCACCAGTGTTGGCGGAGACTATCGCGAAGGTCGACCAACCTTCTTTCAAGGGCAGGTCTTCGGCTCCACGAACGATCAGCTGTCGTCGAATGCCTCCGCGAGCGCGGCCTACAACCTTTCGCTCGCCACCTTCAACGATCGGCGCACGGCGCGCGCCAATCAGGCAGCCACTGAAGCCGACATCGCGTCGGCCGAACAATCACTTCGCACCAATGTCACGACGCAATATCTCTCGGCCTTGCAGGCCAAGGCACGCGCCGTATTGCAGGACACGCTGGTCACCACGACCACCGCGCAGCTGCAATTAGCGCGGGCGCGGCTGCAGGTTGGCTCCGGCACGCAGCTCGACGTACAGCGCGCGGAAGTTGCGGATGGACAGCAACGTGTTGCTTCACTCAACGCGCGCAATCAGGCGGCGATTGAACTTGTACGGCTATTTCAACAAATCGGCGTGCCTGCCGTGCTCGATGTGGCGCTCGATCCGAATTTGCCAGCCACGCCGACGGTCGATGTGCAGCAGATCCTCGATATGGCCGGAAAATCAAACCCGCAAATCGATGCGCTGCGTTTTCGCGAGGAGTCGGCGATACGTTCCATCGCCTCCGCGCGCAGCGCGTATTTCCCGTCACTATCGCTCAACGCGTCCGTTTCGGGCTTCACTAGTCGCTATACCGATACGCAGAAACTGATCGACGGCGGTCGAACCCTTGCGCTCTCGTCGAAAGCCAGTTGCATCCGCAGCGAAGAAGTGCGCTCTGCGCTCAACCTGTCGAACAATCTTGTCGCCTGTCAGGCAATCGCGTTCACATCAGTGCAAGAACAAGCCATTCGCGATTCGCAAAATAAATACCCGCTCGACTTGACGCGAAATCCGTACAGTCTTTCGGCGTCGTTGTCACTGCCGATCTTCAATGGCTTTCGTCGCGAACAGCAGGTTGAACAAGCAATCGTGCAGCGTCGCAATGCAGAAAACGATTTGAAAACGCAGCAGTTGCGCGTCTCGGCGGACGTGACTGCCGCATATCTCTCGCTCACGAACTCGCAGCAGACCGTCGCACTCCAAGAACAAAACGTGCGCACGGCGCGCACTGTCCTCGCGTTGGCGCAGGAGCGTTACCGCGTTGGTGCCATCAGTCTCGTGGATCTGGTGCAGGCCCGCGGTGATTACGAGAAGGCCGAAACCGATCGCATCAACGCGGTCTACGATGTACAACGAGCCTTTACCGCGCTTGAAGCTGCGGTTGGCCGTCCTCTTCGCTAACCGGACCACTTCATGACGAAAGCAGCAAAATACGGGATCGGTGCTGTCGTGGTGATCGCCGTGGGCGCACTCGCCTACGTCGCGCAACAAAAGGGTCAAACAAAAGCGGTCGAAGTACGTGTCGAGAAGGTCGAAACGCGTGACCTCGTTGCATCAGTCACTGCGAGCGGACAAATACAGCCTCGCACCAAAGTCAATGTCAGCGCCGATGTCACCGGAAAAATCGTGCGACTCGCGGTGAAAGAAGGCGACATGGTGAAAAAGGGGCAGTTTTTATTGCAAATCGATCCAGAACAGGTCACCGCAGCATTGCAGCGCGCCGAAGCCGGATTGGCATCGTCGAAGGCGCAAGAAGCGCAATCGCGCGCCAACTTGCTGCAAGCACAACGGAACTATGATCGACAGCTACAAATCAAGAAGCAGTCGCCAGAACTCGTGAGCGTTGAGCAGGTTGAGCAACTCAAGACGCAAACCGAAGTGAGTACCGCATTGCTTGAGGCGGCGGGTTTCAGTGTGACGCAAGCAGTCGCGTCTGTCCGCGACGCGAGGCAGGCCCTCACGCGCACCACCATCGTCGCGCCGATGAGCGGCAAGATCACCCGGCTCGTGGTGCAAGAAGGCGAAACCGCCATCATGGGCACACTCAATAAAGACGCCGCAACGCTGCTCACCATTAGCGACATGAGCATCCTCGAAACCAAAGTCAAGGTCGACG
>JAYTTR010000116.1:0-2580 GCA_043744935.1 Gemmatimonadaceae bacterium | reverse complement strand
AAACACCGAGGAGATGTGGTCCGCGAGCGCTTGAATTGGCGCGCGCGACCCTTGCGCATCTCGCATCAACGTAACGATTTGCGCCAGCACGCTGTCGTTGCCAAGCGTGGTTGCGCGCAAACGGAATGCGCCCGTGCCATTCATGGTGCCCCCAATCACGCGATCACCAACATGTTTGATCACGGGCATCGACTCGCCAGTAAGCATGCTTTCGTCGATCGCACTCTCGCCAGAGACAACATCACCATCCACAGATACGCGCTCACCGGGTCGCACCAGCACGACGTCACCAACAACGACCTGTTCGATGGGCAACTCGTACTCGCGATCATCGCGCATCACGCGAGCAAGTTTTGGCTGGAGTTGCGCAAGCGCGCGCAGTGCCGACGTAGTACGCGTTTTCGCTCGCGCTTCAAACATATTGCCCAATAGAACAAACGCGATAATGATGACAACAGAGTCGTAGTACACATTGGCGGCGACACCGCGATTGGTAAAGAATTCCGGGCGGACGGTTGCCAACAGTGAATACATAAACGCCGCACCAGTGCCGAGTGAAATGAGCGTATTCATGTCGGAGGCGCGATGGCGTAGCGCCGACCATGCGCGCACATAGAAATGCCGCCCCGCCCACGCCATGACACCGACAGTGAGCGCCAATTGCGCGAGAAGCGGCAACATCAGCAGCATCATCGCCGCTCCAGTGAGCGCACTTGCCACGGCCTTCAGGCGCAGATCACGAAACTCGGCATCGGCCGACGCGTCACGCGCATCCTGTTCGGCGATTGGCGACACGTTCGGCGCCGCGAGTTCAGCCCCGTAGCCCGTGTCACGAATGATCGATACGAGCTGCTCCGGCGTGGTGGTCGCCGGATCAAAGCGAATGGTGGCGTCGTGCATCATCAAGTTTACCGACGCGTCTGCCACACCTGGTTGCTTTTGCAATGTGCGCTGCACGCGCGCTTGACACGCGGCACACGTCATCCCACTTACGGGAATGCGAATTGTCTGCGTGTCAGCCATGGTGATCAGCTCACACTGGCAACGGCGTATCCCGCGTCTTCCACGGCATGCGCTATGTGCGCCATGTCAGTTTTTGTGGCGTCAAATTGCAACGTCGCGGTGCCAATCTCGACGCGATCGAGTTCGATGCCCGGCACTGCAGCGAGCGCCTTTTTCACGGCAGCCACGCAGTGGCCGCAGGACATGCCGGTGATGTGGAGAGTGAGCATGGATCAGGATGAGGGAATAGGGGGAAGGGATGAGGGGAAGGATACCCCTACCCCCTATACTAGCTAATGCCTCATAATTTGTTCATCTCCTCTTCCTAATCCCCATTCCCCAATCCCAATTCCCCACCATGTCCACATCCAGCGCCATCATTCCCGCCATCGTCCTCGCCATTGGCATTGCGGCCGGTGGGTTCTTTGCCGGTGCCGGTATCGCGCAAATGCGCAGCGCTGATCGCTCGGTCTCCGTTAGAGGAGTCGCCGAGCGTGAGGCTAAAGCGGACTTGGCTATATGGCCGCTTCGAATCGTGGCGTCGGATGATGATCTCGCACGCGCCAACGCGACGCTCGAACGCAACGTGGTCACGGTGCGCGCCTTCCTGGCAACACAGGGACTCGACTCTGCAGGTACCGAAATTTCCGTGCAGGAATTCTCAGTGCAGGATTCGCGTACCACCGGTTCGAATCAGGTCGGCAGTCGATACGTCATTCACCAAACGCTTGTCGTGCGATCGATAAAAGTGGACCTCGTGCAAGCGGCGAGTCAGCGCGTGCCCAAACTGGTGCGCAACGGTGTTGTACTGTCGTCCGGTCAAGAGTACGGTGGCAGTGGTCCCTCATTTGTTTTCACAAAATTGAATGACGTCAAGCCGCCAATGATTGCTGAAGCAACGGCTCGTGCTCGTGAAGGTGCCGAACAATTTGCACACGACGCGAAAAGCTCGCTCTCCGGAATTCGTCGCGCGAGCCAAGGTGTTTTCGAAATACTCGCACGTGACCAGGCGCCCGGCATCTCGGAAGAGAGTCAAGTCATGAAACGCGTCCGCGTCGTCACGACGGTGGAATACGGACTCGGCAAATAATTCGAACCTATGATCCTACTCGGGTGGTTTGAACCGGCGTGCAGCTGGATCCGGAGTGAACGGATGTTTGGGTTCAAACTCGCGCCACAATAAGGCGGAGAGTGCGCGAATGATGGCGTAACCTTCATTGTCCTCACGGTAGCTGGTGTCGCGTTGATTCTTGGTCGTGATTGCAAACACGAAATCACCTGACGGCGCATTGACGAGCACGACTTCGGAACGCGCTTTGTCCACCGTCCCCTGTTTCGATGCAGCCTGCACCCACGGTGGAAGTTGCGACAAGGCTTCACCATTCCAATAAATACGCGTCAGGTGACGATACATCTCTTCGCTTGCCGCACGACTGACGGCATTTCCCTCGCGAATCATGACGAGCAATGACGCGATTTCTCTCGGTGTGGTTTGGCCCCATCCGAATTGCGTACGCGCCGCCTCCCGTCCTTCGACGCGCGAATTCACGCGCGTGGAATCGAAACCGTGACTGTGCA
>JAYTTR010000115.1:0-2580 GCA_043744935.1 Gemmatimonadaceae bacterium | reverse complement strand
CATTTCGCAACCGTGAATGCGGTACTGCTGCTCGATGGCATGCACACCAGCTACGTGCCAGAAGGAACGGTGATCGAGAAGGGTGGCACGCTTGACGCTCGCAATATTGAGGCGTTCGAGCGTTTCGGTCGCGCTGCGATGCGCGGAGAGAAGCGTTTTGTGATCACGCACTCGGAGATATTTCCAGGGACATTCGCGAGTACGACCGAAACCGCGGACTATCTCGCACTCACGCTGGGCGTATCACGAGTGCCGGTGCTGCGCTGGGGGCCCGGCGGCATGCAGCAGCTCAGCGACGCGAAGAATGGGCGCTTTGAAATTCTTGGTTTCGCTGGCAACACCGCGCCAGATCACGTCGATCAATTGCACGGCATGCCGACGTTTCTCCGATTGCTGGAGCGACGCTAGGGCGCCGAAACGTGGGCGGAACTTTTGACGGAGCACCGTGGACGTCCATCGGTGCGGTCGCATTGCTCGCGCACGTCACCGCGCGTGGTGTGCGCAAGGAATTGTTCAACCGCGCGACACGACTTCGGTCGCGCACGCACCGCCGTTTGATCGCGCAATCTTCATGCATGAAGTGGCATAACACAAGGCAGTGATCGACGCCGTCACCACGACATTGCTTTCAGCGTTGCACGACCAGGAAGTCAAAGACTTTGTGACGAAAGTGGCGCCCGCGGTTCAGGTGCACATGATCGCGGCGCAAACAATGCTCGACAAATTGCCGCAATAGCGAACGGATACTGACTGGGCTCGGCGCGAAATTTCCTCAGTGCGCGCCGAGTGGCCCGTTTGCGAGCCAAGTGTACTGGTGTGTGACGCACGTATCCAGTACATATGCAGCACGCCGCTCAACATCGCTACCGGTCTGCTTTCCGCCGCTCCTGCCGAATGGTCGCGAGCGGCGATTTTCCATATTGCGCGTGCTTGCTTGTTTCCCACACGCCCTGCTGCGCGGCGCAGTATGCACGGACCAACAGTGGATCAGTCATACCAGCCGCAATTTGCGATTCGCGCCAATTCAGTGTGAGCCATTGCAATTCGTCGTTTAACATTCCTTCGCGCTCGCCCTCATACTCGCCACCGTCGGACTCTTCTGGAAGCAACGCATCGGGCAACATGACGCGATGAAATACGTCATACGAAAACTGTTCGATCCACCAATGTGCGCTCTCACCATTTGAGCCGATTTTCGGTGCAGATTCGAAACGGGTTTGCATGGCGGCGTGATCCGCGAGCATCGGCGACGCCCACGTACACACAATGCCGTCGCGTTCAAGCCACGTGAAAAACGACTGCAGGTTGGCAAGGATAACGAGCAGATCGCGCATGGCGTACGGCGAATCCATGAGCAGCGTCGAATATAAATAGCAGCGCAAGTGATACTCGTGTATTGCCGCCACGGTGACACCGTGAGCGAAGGCGAGGTATTCAACAAATTGCGTGACGTGTAGCCGCTGCTTCGCGAGCGTTTCCTGCGCGCGTGCACGCCGCCGACCAGCGTCTCGCGTCTTCAGCCATTCCACAAAACCATCCAGACGCGCACGCTCTTGCTCGAAATGCGCGTCAACGTCGGATTCGGCGACGCCGTAACGCGCGAAAGTTTTTGTCGGATCGGCCGCAGCGCCATCGGCAAATCCGCGAGTCAGTGCAAGTGGCACGATCCACGGCGACAGCACAATGGGCGAACGGTTGCCCCGATACGCGAGCTGTAGTTCCGACGCGTCGTCGTGCCAGACAATCGGCTCGGCGCGCGGCGTTTTCTCGATGGGCAGCACGTGCGGTGTCGCGAGCATTCGCGCAATAGCATCAAGCGTTCGCGTGAGCAACGCAACCTGCGCGCGCGAAATGCCACCGGCCGGCGTATTTGCCGCGCTCAGTGACGGATACGCGCCTGGACCGGCAACATGAAAGTGATGGGCTTTGAATTCCTGTTGCATCGCGCGCGGTAACGCGGCACGGAGATTGAAATATAGTGTCAGCACCGCACCATCAATGCCACGCAGCGTGTCGCGCGGATCGTCGATTTTGAATACGCGTTCAAAGTCGACGTCCTGTTCATACAGGCTGAGGCCGTACTGTTCGCCGCCGGCGCCCATCACGCAGGCAGTCCACGAGATGTCCGATGCTTCATCGGCTGTGACGGCAAGCGTTTCCTCGTTATCGAGTCGCGCCCACGGTTGTGCTTCGTAGAAGCGTGCCGCCGCAGCAAACAAGTGTGATTGCATATCCGCATCGATCCCCCACGCGCTCCACACCTCAGGAAAGCTGAGCAGCGTGATACCCGGTCGATCATTTGGTGGCGTTCCTGCACCGTCCGCACCGGTAACTAATCCCCCTTCGGGTCCGACGAGATTTTCCCGCATGCTACGAGCAGCGTGGTCGAGCTGTGGTAGCACGGGCGCGTGTTCAACGCGCGTGGATACGCCAAGTATCGTGGCCATGATTTGGGCGACGATGGCATGTCGCACCTTCACGGTCGATGGCATCGCCAGTGATACGCCACTTTCGGCACGATGTCGCTCGACGACCGCGCGCAGCCACTGGGCAAGCGTCGAGGCGACGTCACCGGGCTCC
>JAYTTR010000114.1:0-10049 GCA_043744935.1 Gemmatimonadaceae bacterium | reverse complement strand
ACGCGGCCATCGACGACGGTGACCTCACACTCGTCTCACACCTCTCCCCCCTTGGTGGATGGCGCGCGCGACTCACCAACGGCGGACCGCCCATCCCGGCCGACATCCTGCCTCACGTCTTCGAATTCTTCTACTCCACCAAATCCGGCGGTAGCGGCATTGGACTCGCGCTGTGTCAGCGCATCATGGACGAACATTCGGGCACGATTGTGATCGACAGCTCACACGAGCAGGGCACCACCGTCACCCTCACGCTTCCGCCCGTCGTCACATCATGAAGCACGTCCCGTGACATTGTCGCTCCTGGTCATCGACGACGATGATGCGATTCGCGAGACACTCGTTGAGTACTTCGAAGCACGTGGCTACACGGCTCGCGGCGCCGCTACAGCAGCGCTGGGACGTCGCTTGGCAGCCGAACATGCAGTCGATGTGGTGTTGCTCGATTTGCACCTACCGGACGCGGATGGCGTACAAATGCTGGACGCGCTGCGAGCTGAAGATGCCGACGTCGGCATCATCATCCTGAGTGGGTTCGCTGATGTGCGCGTCGCGGTCGCCGCGATGCAACATGGTGCGGCCGATGTCCTGGAAAAGCCCGTCGACCTAGGGCTATTGACGGCGGCGGTGGAGCGGAGTGCCGAACGAGGACGTCTGCGGCGAGAGCTCGCCGTCCTGCGCGAACGTGGACGAGAATCCGCCACGATCGCCGCGTCCGGTTTTGCGCCAACGTTCGATCAGCTCATCACACTCGCGGCCAAGAACGCCGATGCTCCGGTACTCCTGCAAGGGGAAACCGGCACCGGAAAAGGGTTTATCGCTCGACAAATTCACGATCGCTCTACCCGGCAGCGTTCCCCGTTCGTCGATATCAATTGCGCCTCCCTCTCAGCAGCGTTCTTTGAAAGCGAATTGTTCGGGCACGAACGGGGAGCGTTCACCGACGCACGACAAGCAAAACGCAGCCTGCTGGAAGTCGCGGGAGACGGTACGCTATTTCTTGACGAGATCGCCGACCTCGCCCTTGATGTGCAACCAAAACTCCTCAAAGTCATTGAAGAGCACACGTTTCGCCGGATGGGTGGCACTACGTCATTGCGCGCTCGTGCCCGGATCATTGTGGCGACACATCGGCACCTGAGCACTGCGGTGGAGGAAGGACGATTTCGGGCCGACCTGTTTTATCGACTGCAGGTACTCACTATCACGCTCCCCCCGCTGCGCGACCAGCAAACACAAATTCTTCCTCTGGCCGATAGCGCGCTGCCGCGAGGGGCGACGCTCACTGAAGGCGCGCGCGAGGCACTGCAGCACTACACGTGGCCAGGAAATATTCGCGAACTCAAGAACACCATATGGCGCGCGGCCATTCTCGCCGACGGTCAATCCATTACGCCTGAGCATCTCGGCTTACCGATACTGGATCAGTCGGCTGGCCCTTTCATACGCGCGTCACCAAGATCGCTGGCCGAGCTGGAACAGACGGCTATCCGAGATGCGCTCGCCTCGTCCGCCAATAATCGCACCAAGGCGGCGCAACTTCTGGGAATCGCGCGCTCCACGCTTATCGAAAAACTGAAACGTCAGGAGAGGACAAATGAAAAAAAGTGACCGAATGTCGACGGAGTGGATTTGAACTGACTCATATCCGGACAGCGCGCCTCGGCTCGTATCTCCGGTGTATTTTGCAAGTTTTTGCCCCATAGCGTGTTACGGCTTTGCACGAGCGGCGTCGCCATGGCTCACATTTCGCATCGCTTGGCTGCATGACAAATCTCGCCCCTACCAAACACGTGCTCATCGTGGAAGATGAACAGTCCATCCGGGACATCCTCGTCGAGCTGTTCGAAGTTGACGGGAACACCGTCTCATCTGCTGCCCTCCTACCTGAAGCGCTCGATCAATTGCGTCGGCAACGCTTCGATCTCATCATCACCGACCTGCGACTCGGCGGCAAGCGTGACGGAGGTCTGCAGGTGATGGCGATGGCCGGCATGCTGTCGCCGGACGCGCTCACGCTGGTGCTCACGGCGTTCCCTGACGATTCCAATCGGCAGGCATCGCTGCGCCTCGGCGCCATCCATTTTCTCGAAAAGCCCGTCGATCTCGCGACAATCGCGCAACACGCCGCCGGTGCCGAGGTGCGTACCGCGTTTGGCGTTGTGGTTCTGCCGTAGATACGACACGCCCATGAGAAATTTTGGCAAACGTGGTCGACGCGGCGTTCGAGTTGCCCGTATATTGCGCCTCTCATGGCCGAGTCTCCTGTCCCGCTGCTACGCGCACATGCGCGTCATGCTCCATTTAACGCACGCGGCCTCGCCGCCCATGCGGCTACGCTTGTTGATGCGGCGGGGATGAAGCCAACCAACGCGTCGGCCCGCGCCACTCCGAGTGCACGTGCCGTTCGTTTCTATGTCGCGAATGGGCTATTGGATCGGCCGGAGGGTGCGGGGACAGCGGCGACGTATGGCTATCGGCATTTGCTGCAACTGCTCGCGATAAAAATTCGACAGCGTGAAGGGCAAACACTCGAGTCTATCAAGGCCGAGATGCGCGAAGTGACGGGCGACGCGCTGGAACGTCGCGTTGCACAATCGCTGGCCCCTGCACTCACGCTGCAAATGGATCCCATCGTGTCACGTGATGCTGGCAGTACGGCGTCATGGCGACGTGTGGCGATCGCGGACGGGGTCGAACTCCATGTGCGCGACGACTCGCCAGCGGCGCGAGACGATTTCATTGTCAGCATGCGTAATACGCTGCGCGGCACTCTCGGACGGAACGATTTCGGTAGCTAAGGCGCCGCGCTCCGCCATTCTTCGCTTTCTTCAGCAACCGGCATGACGTATCGCGTACTTGTCACTGACGACGTCGATCCTGAAGGCGTCGCCCTGCTCGTTGCCGAGCCCCAATTCATCGTCGACGAAGTGCCGACGTTGCCGAAGGAGGAACTGCTGCGCCGTATCGCGGATTACGACGCGATTGTCGGTCGCAGTGCGACGCGCATCTCGGCTGAAGTCTTGCAACGCGCGACGAAGTTACGCGTGGTTGGTCGAGCCGGCGTTGGTGTTGATAACATTGCACTGGATGTTGCCACGTCGTTGGGCGTTGCGATCATCAACGCACCCGCTGGAAATACCATCGCGGTGGCCGAGTTGTTTTTTGGCGCCGTGATTGGTCTGCTCCGCCAACTGCCGCAAGCCGCGCAAACCATGACGGCTGGCCGATGGGATCGCGCGCTCTACCTCGGCCGCGAGCTCAAAGGAAAAACGCTCGGCATTGTCGGACTTGGTCGCATTGGCAGCGAGGTGGCCACACGCGCGCATGCATTTGGGATGCAAGTGGTGGCGTATGATCCGTACATCGCCGATGCGCGCTTTACCGCATTGCGCGTGCGTCGTGCATCGTCGCTCGACGCGCTCGTTGCCGAAACAAATGTCCTGACGGTGCACGTCCCGCTTACCGACGAAACTCGCGGCATGATTGGCAAGCGTGAGCTTGCGCGATTACCATCGCGCTCCGTCGCGGTGAACATGGCGCGCGGCGGCATCATCGACGAGGCAGCACTTCTCTCTGCGCTCGAGTCCGATCAACTGCGCGGCGCGGTGCTCGACGTGTTTACCGTCGAGCCGCTCGCCGAAGATCACCCCTTGCGACTCGCGCCCAATCTGTTGCTCACACCGCACCTCGGCGCCAGCACGGTGGAAGCGCAACGCAACGTGGCGCGCGATGTGTGCATTGCCGTGCGTGATGCCCTGTTACACAACGACCTGTCGCGATCAATCAACGTGGCTGCGGGCAGTGACGGTTGGGCAGAGTTGCAACCCGCCCTGCTTGTGGCGCGACGTGCGGCAGCAGTTGCGCGCGCGGTGTTGGCGGACCAAGGCATGCGTACTGTGCGACGACTTGCTCTCCGCGTGAGTCCCGAACTCGCGCACGGATCTGGTGCGCTGCTCGCCGCCGCCGCCGCCGGGTTGCTGGAAGGTGTTATTGAAACAGATCGGCTGAATCTCATCAACGCGCGTAGTCTCGCTGAAGCCCGTGGCATCGAACTTACGGTGGGCGAATCGTCGGAGCTTGGCAGTCGCCGTTCTGTGGAGGTCGAGCTGTCCGGCGGCATGCAACAGCTCGCGGTGGCGGGATCCGCTCCCGAAGGCAGTGTTGCGCGACTCACGCGCATCGGATCGTTTCACGTTGATGTGAATCCAAAGCAGACGCTCCTCATTCTCACGAATAAAGATGTCCCTGGTGTGATTGGTCGCGTTGGCACCGTCCTTGGCGAGCGCGGAGTGAACATCGCGGAGTATCATCAAGCGCGACTCGCGCAGGGTGGCGACGCGCTCGCCGCTATTTCCGTAGACGGCACCGTAGAAGAGACTACGCGTCGGGCCTTGCTTGAACTGCCGGACGTGGTGTCAGCCAGCATCGTACACTTTCGCGCCGACTGAGCGTGTGCTCGCCCCTGGGTCGTTGCTTGTGACCTCGCGTGCGAACAACGCGGTGTCAATTTCGCTTGACCCCGACGTGCGGTTGTCGTATGCACGCGATGCCTCGGGTTTGGAAATGATTCCTGACGCGGTGGCACGTCCGTCAGAAGTGAGCGAAGTGGCTGCGTTGTTGCGCGAAGCCACTGCGTTGCGAACGCCTGTCACAGCCGCCGGTGCGCAATCAAGTACCACCGCTGCGTCAATTACAAACGGCGGACTGTTGCTCTCGTTGCGCCGGTTGACGCACATGCACGAAGTCGACACAGCGGCGCAGACGATTCGGGTTGGTGCTGGTGCGTTGGTGGCCGATGTCCGGCGCGCAGCCGAGGCTTCGGGGCTGTTGTTTACCCCCGATCCCACCAGCGAAGAAGAGTGCACCGTTGGTGGGGCGATTGCCTGTAACGCATCGGGTGCGCGATCGCTGAGGTACGGAGCCACTGGTCCGCACGTGCGCGCACTGACCGTGCTGTTGGCTGATGGATCGTTGCTGGATTTGCGGCGACCGGCGCTGGAAAAAAACACTGTGGGCTATCCCATTGCGCATGATCCAGTCGATTGGTTTGTCGGTAGTGAGGGCACGCTGGGCATCGTGGTCGAAGCGGAACTCGCGTTACACGCGCTACCCGCGCAGGTACTCGGGCTTGCAATTCCATTTGTGAGCGAACACGATGCGCTCGCATTTGTCGTGGCAGCGCGCCGGTCGCGCAACGTGTTTCCGCGGTGCCTCGAATTTTTCGATGCTTCGGCCTTTACGATTGCGCGTGACGCTGATGGATCACCAACATGGGCGACCGACGCGCAGGCGATGGTCTACGTCGAGGAAACAGGCGCCGGCGAATCGCGCAGCGAAGACGAACTTCCACTCGATGCATGGCTTGCATTGTCGGAGATGTATCACGCGCTGACCAGCGACATCCGCGTGTATGATGCGCCTGCATCATTGCGTGACGCACGTCGACTGCGACACGCGGTTCCAGCGACGATGAATGAGCGTGGTGCGGCATTTCGCGCAGCGGGCGGTCGGAAGGTGTCGACCGATTGGGCCGTCCCGTATCCGCGACTTGCCGAGGCACTGCGCATGGCACGCGCTATTGCGTCTGCACACGGTATCCCGCAGGCAGTGGCCTATGGACACGCAGGCAACGGACATCCGCATCAAAATTTCATTGCACATGATGCGGCGGAGTTACATCGCATCGAGGCAGTGGTTGAGGCCACGTTGCACGAAGTACTTTCCATGGGCGGGACCGTGGCCGCAGAACACGGCATTGGAAAACTCAAGCGCCGTTGGTTGCCGATGCAGGCAACTCCCGTACAACTGCGCGTGATGCGCGCCATCAAGCATGAGTTTGATCCGCTTGGATTACTCGCACCGGGGAACGTGCTGTGATGTCGCTTTCGCTGTCGATGACGGATGCGCGTCCGCGATTTGCGTCGGTGGTACTCGACGTCGATTCGACAATCACGTCGCTGGAAGGGATCGATTGGCTTGCCGGCTTGCGCGGCGATGATATTGCGCGAGAGATCGCGGCGCTCACGGATCGCGCGATGGCGGGCGAGATATCCATCGAATCGGTGTACGCGCATCGGCTGGAGCTCATCAAGCCCACGCGTGATGAAGTCACCGCATTGGGTCAGGCGTATATCGAAACAGTGCAGCCGGGTGCGCGTGCGCTGTGCGCCGTGCTTTCGATCGCGGGATGCGATGTGACGCTGCTGAGCGGCGGGTTGCGTGACGCAATTGTCCCATTGGCTGCGTACATGGGGATCCCGGCATCGCGAGTACACGCCGTCTCGATATTGTTTGCCGACGACGGGCGCTACGTGTCGCTTGCGGGTGAGCAACCACTCGCGACGCAGCGCGGTAAGCCAACCGTATTGCATCATCTTGCGTTACCACGTCCGTTGGTGATGGTGGGTGATGGCGCAACCGATGCCGCCGTGCGTGGTATTGCCGACGCATTCATCGCGTATACGGGCGTCGCGCGTCGCCCAACTGTTGTAGCGGTTGCCGACGCAGAAGCGATCGACTTCGCAACGCTACATGCCTTGTTGTTTCAGCCATGATCGATCAGCACACGCCCGCATTCGGCACATTTTTTCTTCCCGGACCGACTGAAGTCCGACGTGAAGTGCTCGAAGCCATGCTCGCGCCTATGTTGCCGCATCGCGGCACCGAATTCGAACAGATGTTTGCGCGCATTGTCACCTCGCTGCAAGCCATCTTTCGCACCACGCGTCCGGTGTATGTGAGTACATCATCGGCCACCGGGTTCATGGAGATGGCCGTGCGCTGCTCGCCACCGGGTCCGGTGCTGTCACTTGTGAACGGTGCGTTTTCCGAACGGTTTGCAGACATTGCGCGGTCATGTGATCGCGATGTAGACGTTGTATCCGCCGCGTGGGGCGACGTCGTGACACTCGAGCAAGTGGAAGTTGCACTGCGTTCGCGTCGGTACGTGGCGCTCACGGTCGTGCATTCGGAAACGAGTACAGGCGCACTCACGTCGCTAGAACCGCTCGCAAAACTTGCACGCGCGCACGATGTGCTTGTGCTCGTCGATAGTGTGACGGGTATTGCAGGCGCGCCTGTCGAAACCGATGCGTGGGATCTCGATGTGGTATTGACGGGTTCGCAGAAAGCACTCGCGTTGCCACCAGGTTTGGCGTTTGCTGCAGTGAGCGAGCGCTTTCTACAACGTGCCCATGACGCGACCGCGCGCGGTCGCTATTTCGACGTACTCGAGTTTGAGCAATACGCGAAGAAACATCAAACACCAAATACGCCGGCAATTTCGTTGCTGTATGCGACGCTCCTGCAATGTGAAGCAATCGCGAGTGTCGGCGTTGAGCAGCGATGGATGCGACATGCCGCGCTGCAGCAGACAGTGGAACAGTGGGTTACGCATACACGCGAGAGCCTCGGAGTCGAACTGTGCATGTACGCACGGGCTGGCCTTCGCTCGCCAACGGTCTCGGCCATTGCCTTGCCCGTTCACATCAGTGGCGAGGCACTCGTGAAGGCCGTGGCGCAGCGCGGCTTTGTCATCGGTGGTGGATACGGCAAATTGAAAGCAACGTCGTTTCGCGTGGGACACATGGGTGATCATACGGTTGACGGTTTGCGTGGCTGTCTCGACGCGGTGGCCGACGCATTGCAGCATTTGAACATGAAACCGTAAACCGAATTGCATTCACGCCGTACGACGGAGATTCGCGCCATGGAGTTTACGGGTAAGTTGGTCATCATCACTGGCGTCGGTCGTGCCGGGCAAGTGGGCGAAGCAGTCGCACTTGGGTTTGCACAACGCGGCGCCACGCTAGCGCTACTGGACATGCAGCAGGCCGAAGTCGACGCGCGTGCTACCGCGTTGCGCGCCGACGGTCACATCGTTTCTGCACACATTGCAAATTTGTCGGATGCGGTCGCGGCGAAGGCCGTGGCGGATCAGGTGATCGCCGCACATCCCGATTGCAGCGGGGCCGTGCATGCCGTCGTGCATGTCGCCGGCGGATTTGGTGCAACGGGCCCCCTGGATGTCAGTGATCCCGAAGCGTGGCACAAGCAGTTCATGATCAACCTCGACACGGCGTACGGCGCAACGCGGGCGTTTCTTCCGGCGCTCCGCCTCGGTCGAGGCTCGTTGGTGTATTTCGGTTCCGTCGCTGCGCTTCCTGGCGGCTCGCCACGTGGTATCGCCGCGTATGCTGCCGCTAAAAGTGGCGTCCTGGCATTGATGCGCGCGGTCGCTGCCGAGGAGTGGGGAAATGGCGTTCGTGCGAATGCTGTCGCTCCTACACAAATTCGCACCGCGGCAAACATGAGCAGCATGAAGGCCGATACGGAGTATGTCGAACGCGAGTCGGTCGCCGACGTGGTGGCATTCCTTGCCAGCACATCGGCGCGCAACGTCACAGGTCAGGTCATTACGCTGGCGTAGGGCCGCAAAGTGCAGCGTACATGCATACAACAAAAACTTGACTGCGAATGTCGCGAATTGCTTGGAGCGTTAAATAAGAGCGGCGCGAGGCGACCAACTGAAAAAAATTGAATGAACCAGTAGATCCGTCCGGTACACCTCGTTCCATAGAGGGTGATGCGTTCCGCCATCCCGTTGTCCATCCAAACGAATCCGCGTCATTCGCGGTCGGCTCTGGTCGTTGTTGTATGCCAAATCAACCACAACAATGGACACGAATATGAACGGAAACATTGGATAACTCGCGGATACAGCGACCCACCAGAAAAGCATTTGCTGTTGTGGTATGCGTTCGTTTCCGTTCGTGTCTGTTCGAATCCGTATCCCTCGTCGTTGCTGTTTTTTTACAGAAAGCACTCACAACAAAAAGCACTGATACGAACGGAAACGGCGGACAATTCGCGGAGTGGCCGATCTCGCCTCAAGCACGTCGCAACCCTCCCAGCCGCGGCTACCGGCACGCGGCCGTTCAGGCGCCGCATCGCACCGAATACACCGCGGCGCTAGCGCTCTCGATGTATGGTGCTCACCTTCCACGCTTGATGACTCTCGCTGCGCGTCGGCGCCCGGCGGTTCGCGGAGTAGTACTCGATCGAGCGCTCGAGGAACTCCCGCTGTTTCGCTTGAGCGATTCTGCAGATGATGCGCCCGTCTCGTTTATCTGCGAGAATGGCGGGCGCTGGCGCGTCATCCCTGCCGCCGGGGATCGCCTGCCCGGTACATTCGATCAAGACGTCTATATCGAACTGCTCCACCGGTACAGCGAGGCGGGTGCGCCCGCCGATGGTACCGTCATCTTCACGTTGCATGCCTTTTTACGCTCGATGGGGCGTCGGGCCGACGGCCGCACGTACGAACAGCTGCGTGGCGCCCTCGCGCGACTCGAACGCACCACCCTCGAATCGGTAGGGGCATACTGGTCAGCAGCCTCCGGACTCGCCGACGTGAGCTTCACCATCCTCACCTCGGTCGCCGTGCAACGACGTCGGGTGGCCGATCGCGAACAGCTGCATTTGTTTGGCAATCTGGCGGCGGGCGAGCCGGGTGACGCACGGGTCATCCTCTCCCCCACAATGCGTTCCAACCTCGCCGCCCGTCACAGTATCACACTCTCGGCCGCCCGATACCACGCGCTATCGTCACCGGTCGCGCGCCGATTATACCGCATGCTTGAGGTTGCCCGCGCAGATGGGCGACTCTCTTGGCGAGTACCGTTGGAACGACTGGCCGAACAACTTCCCCTCACGCAACGTTATCCATCACACCTCCAACGCGTCCTTCAACCAGCGCACGAGATGTTGTTGAGTGCCGGGTTGGTGCGCGACATCGGAATCCGGCAGTACGACCGGGTCTGGCAGGTGGACTATGTGTTGGGATCTCGTCCCCGCGACGAGGTGTGAGCATCCACGATGGCGTCGGAGCGGTGTCTGCACGGAACCCCTCTCCAGCCGCCGCGTACGACGTTAGAGTCGTTGGTGAATCGCCGTTGATGTGCGCTGTGTGCTCGTGTCGCATTTTTTTGCTCCCTCCATCGCGAGAAGCCGCATGACCCGCTCCCGTAAAATCGCCCTTGTTTGCC
>JAYTTR010000113.1:0-10076 GCA_043744935.1 Gemmatimonadaceae bacterium | reverse complement strand
AACTTTTTGAGAATGGGCTCCTCCATTTCTTGCGGAAGATCCTGACGCTTGGTGCCGATGGCGTCACGAATTTCCTGCGTCGCTTCCTGCAAATTTTTGGAGTAGACAAACTGCGTCGTGATTTGTGCAAAGCCGTCGCGCGCTTCGCCGTTGATCGACTTCACACCCGAGATCGATTGAATGGCCTCTTCGACCGGTTCCAGTATTTCTCGTTCCACCTGCCCAGGCGACGCACCCGGATACACAATCGTGGTGAGCACAACCGGCGGCTGCACCTCGGGAAACTCGTCGGTTTGCAATTGGAACAGCGACACGAGACCGAATCCCGCCAGTGTGAGCACGGCGACAACGGTGACCAGCGGACGTTTGATCGCGAAGTCTGAAATGAACATGCGTGGTGCCTCTGCTAGGGGTTCAGTTCTTCTTCGCTGGCGCACTCGGCGACACGGCGGGCGCCGTTGCCGATGCTGCTGCTGCGTCTACCGGTGCTGAAACAATGACTGCAGTACCAACGGAAATTCCCCGTGCCGCGCCAAGCAGGACCGTGTCCCCGCTGGCCACGCCGGACTTCACTTCGAATGCACCGGCCGACTCATCGCGCACTCCTAACTGCACGTCGACTTTTTCTACTTTGCCGCCCTTCAATCGCACAACATACGGTCGCACGGCGGTCTGATCGATCGCCTGTTCGGGTACCATGACGCCAACGCGCTTTTGCGAGGCGACCCGCCCTTCCACAAACAATCCGGCAACGAGCATGCCCTTGGTGTTCGGGATGCTGGCGAGTAAACGCACTTGCTTCGTTTGCGGATCCACCATCGGGTTGATGCGCGTAATCCAACCTTCCAGCGTACGGTCGCCAAAGCCGTTCACTGTGAACGTGACCGGCGCTCCGATGCGCACATCCGCCAACGCTGACGTTGGCACGGAAGCCTCGAGACGCAAACTGCTGGGATCGATGACGGTGAACAACGCGGCGCCCGGCGATACGATGTCGCCCGGACTTACCGCGCGCTCGGAGATAGTGCCCGGGAACGGTGCGTGAATGATCGTGTTGCGCACGTTCTTGTTCGCGGTGGCCAATCGTGCATTCGCATCAGCGAGTCCTGCCTGCGCCGCGAGATTGCTGCGCTCCGCCGACTCCACATCGCGTTGCGCGATGGCACCAGCGGCTACCAACGTCTTCGCCCGCTGTAGTTCGCGCGCGGCTTGCTCTGCAACAACGGTGGATTGTGTCACGGCAGACTTGGCCGAGATTGCCGCGTCGCGCACGTTGCTGTCGTCGAGCCGCGCGAGCACCGTACCAGTTGAAACGCGTTGTCCTTGCTCCACCATCGTTTGCAACACGGCGCCCGAAACTTCCGAGCGAATACGCGCTTCACGTTCGGCGACCAACGTACCGGATATTGGTGGTCCACTGCGCAACGTGTCGGTGCGCGCCACCGCAATATTGTCTGGTCCGATATTTTGCGCGGTGGGCGTGGTTGCTGTTGCTGATGCGTCCGGTTTCTTGCCGCACGCATTCGTGAGCAACGAAAGCGCGAGCATTGTCATCAAGGGCGCCGCGATACGGCGCATCATCGTCATCATGGCGTGTTGCCTGTCGTGGAGGGGCGGGACGTAGCGAGCGGTAAATCACGCAACAATTGCAGGCGAATACGCGCGACTTGCAAGTCACGTGCGGCTTTGGCGCGATTCGCTAATGCCTGTTGCAACTGCACACGCGTTTCCGCGAGTTCAAGCTGTGTGGAGATTCCTTCGCGGAAACGCACTTCGGCAATGTCATACGCACGTGTGGCTTGTTCGGCCGTGCCCACCGTGGCCTGCCACGATGCCTGCGCTTGTTCGAGCTGTGCGATGGTCTGGCGCGCATCGAGTGCCGCACCTTCTTCGGTTTGTTTCAGCCGCTGTTCTGCTTCTTGCACAGTGGCCTGCGCCGCTAGTTCTTCCCCGTGCACGCGTCCACCGGTGAAAAACGGAAATGAGACACCGAAACCTGCGGTCCAATTGGGGAAAAAATCGCCGAGACTGCGCGGTAGTCCGTCGTTCGGATACGCAAGGCGCTGATAGTTTGTGGAAAGCGAGACTGTTGGATAGCGCTGCGCTTTTGTGGATTTGAGTTGCAGCTTGGCCACCTCAACACTCTTCACTGCTTGTCGCACCGCCGCGCGCACCGGGACCGACGTGTCGGCGCTCGCCAGCACTTTATTTACCGCTGCACCAACACGCGGATCGGCGCGCAGCACATCTGCTGCCGACACATTGACCGTTGTAATCGGCGCAGTCGACTCATCAGAGGGCGCAGATGCCGGTGACTCGGCGATATCATCCGTGAGCCGGACTGTTTGATTGAGTGGGACGTTGAGCAACTGTCGCAAGCGCACGTACGCCAAATCGCGAGTGGTGCGGGATTGCAACCAACTGGGCCGTTGATTGTCGCGCGTGACGCGCGCGCGAATGAGTTCAAACTCGGACGCGGAGCCGACGGTTTTCGTGAGCTGCACCTGGCGCAGGGTGCGCTCTGTTTGTACGAGCGATGACTCCGCGATGGTCACCAGGCGATCTGCTAAAAGCGCGTCGTAGTACGCTTCGGTCACATCGAGTTGCACTTGCGCTTGCGCCGTTGTGATCCCGATCTCTGCCGATTCGCGATTGACGCGTGCGGCGCGAATGTTTGCGCTCGCGCGTCCGCCGGTGAAGACGGGCTGCAACGCGGTGACCGCGACTGATGTGGTGTACGGTGAGGCGAAGATTTTTAGGAGCGGATTTGCAACGACGGGTGTGGTGTCCGCACCGCCGCCCGTCTTGCTGCCGCTATTCGATTTTTTCGAGATCGCTTGAAATTGATTCTGCAGCGTCTTTTGCCAGTTGAGACCGGCCGACAGCTGTGGCATCAATTGTGAGCGCGCTTGCAATTGCTGACCGGTTGACCGCAGCACACCCGCACGCGCGAGGCTGATCGTTTCGCTGGTGCCTGTCGCCAATCGCAGCGCTTCGGCGAGTGAGAGGGCGAGCGTCGTTCCCGCGGCGGTCGTGGGCACTGTGGTCTGTTGTGCAGACACAACGGACAGCGGACCAACGGTCAGTGCCAGCACCATGACAATGGCGTTGCGATAGACATGCTGCCGATGTGCTGGAATCGGTAGCGGTGGACGAGACATGAACGTCATTTGGTGGTGGAGGAAGTAGATGAAGCGGCTCGCACCTTACGAGCGGCGGGCGGCATCGGTTCCGCTCGCGTGCCAAGACCGCGCAGAAATATTCGTACGTAGGCTTGCAGTGTGTCGTCTTTCGGTTGTGGAAACATGGCCGGCATCATGTCTCGATTCATTGCGTCGGCAAACGTTGCACCGATCAACATGGTGACGGCGGCACTGACATCGACGGGGGTGATGTCCTGTGTTTCCGAGATCCATCCGTGACGGCGCAAATCCACGACATACTCGCGTACCTGTGCAACGGCGTCGCTTGGTCCGTGACGCGCGCATTCCGCAGCATCGGGACGCTCCGACGCATCGCTCATGAGTTGGCGAATGATGTCGCGACGTGCGCATAGCGAGCCGTGATGAGCCCGCACCCATTCTGTGAGTTCCTGCGTGGGATGCACTGGCACGCGCGGCAACACGGCCAGCTCGATGCGCGAGTTTTCGCGCGTCGCCAATTCAAGCAGCGCTTCTTTTGAACCAAACTGCCGAAAGATCGTGACTTCGTTGACGCCCGCCTCTTCGGCAATGCGGCGTGTGGTGGCGCCTCTCCACCCGTGGATGGCGTAGACATGCGCGGCGGCAAGGAGGATGCGGTGTCGGTGGTCGTCGATCATGGAGGGAAATAGTATGCAAGCGGTTGCTGTCACGCAAGCGGACACTTGCTTGGGATTTGGGATTAGGAATTAGGGATTAGGGAGCAAGGATCAGGGATGAGGGACGGCATTTGTGCCAGACTTCCCTATCCGCTGTTCCCTATCTCCTATTCCCCAACATGAACGCTGCCATTATCACCGCTCACGGCGACGCTTCGGTCCTCAAGGTCGAATCGCGTCCCACACCGATTGCCGGCGTGAATGAGATACTCGTGCGCGTGCACGGGTCGGCTCTGAATCGTGCGGATGTGATGCAGCGGCAGGGCCGTTATCCGTCGCCTGCTGGTGTGCCGTCGGACATCCCAGGAATTGAGTTTGCGGGAGAAGTCGTGGGCTTGGGGCGCGGTGCCGAGTTGTGGCCGGTTGGCGCGCGCGTCTGCGGTTTGGTTGGCGGAGGCGCGCACGCCGAGTACCTGGTCACGCACGAACGTGCGGTCGCGGCGCTGCCGTTCGATGTCTCGTGGGAGACCGGCGGGGCGGCGGTGGAAGCGTGTATAACGGCGCACGACGCGTTGGTCGCGCAAGCGTCGGTGCGACCCGGAGACACGGTGCTTATCCACGCCGTTGGCAGCGGTGTTGGGTTGACCGCGGTGCAAATCGCGCGGCAGCTCGGTGCGCGAGTGTTCGGAACCGCGCGCGGTGAAGCGAAGATTGCGGCCGCGATGTCGCTTGGTCTCGAAGCTGGCGTGCAGCCGACCGGGCCCAATTGGGTGGCAGACGCAGTGAAGCGATGGACTGATGGCCGCGGTGTGGACGTTGTGCTTGACCTGTTGGGCGGCGACTACGTGCGAGAGAGCGTCATGGCGCTTGCACCTCGCGGTCGGCTCGTGCTGATCGGCACGTTAGCGGGTCTCGAAAGCACGATCGACTTGCGCTACATGTTGTCGCGTCGACTCACCATCCGCGGCACGGTGTTGCGCAGTCGTCCGCTTGAAGAGCGCATCGGGGTCACGCAGGCGTTCGCACGCGAAGTAATGCCGTGGCTCTCGAGTGGCGCGGTGCGCATTCCCATTGAGGCGAGTTTTCCGCTCGAGCGCATCGCTGAGGCACACACGTTGATGGAATCGAATACATCGGTGGGTAAGATCGCGCTCTCATTCTAAAAACTCTGACATGCGAAGCAGTGCAATCGCTCTGCGATAAGTTGCAGGTGCGCGTCATTCCCTAGTCCCTAGTCCCTAGTCCCTAGTCCATACCGTGTCCGGCTTCGCTGAACTATCGCTCGCTGCACAAGCCGCACACGCCGCGCGACCGCACGTCGCGCTCGCGCTTGCAACACTCGTGCGCGTCGAAGGCTCGTCGTATCGACAACCGGGAGCACGCATGCTCGTGGACGCGGAGCACCGCGTGTTGGCGGGGGCGATCAGCGGAGGATGTCTGGAGGCCGATGTCGCCACGCGCGCGCAAGCGGTCTGTGCGTCCGGGGTGACACTTGAGCTGACCTACGATTTACGCGACGACCTGCAAGCGATTTGGGGCTTTGGTAGCGCCTGCGATGGTGTCGCGCACATTCTGCTTGAACCGTTGTCGGATATCGCCTGGCTCGCGCACGCGGCAGAAATTCGTCATGCACGGGAAGGCGGCGCCATCGTGTCCGTCATCGAAACGTCCGCCACCGGTCGAACGATCGCGTTGTTCGAGGGCGGTGTGCAGCACGGCACATGGCATGCGCACTCGTCATCAACGCCCAAGTCACTCTTGAACGGCGCGCTGCGGTTGGTCGACGTTGCACAACGCACCGCGCGGCCCGTGCTCGAAACGATCGTCGTGGACGAACGCGCGTACGCGTGCTTTGTCGAGCCACTCATGCCATCGATCGCATTGCATCTCATCGGGGCTGGTCGAGGCGCCGAGGCGTTTGCACGCATCGCGACAACACTGGGTTGGGATGTCACGCTGATTGATCACCGACCAGCGTTGCTCGACGCGTTGGTGCTACCATCCAGCGTTCGCACCGCGTGCGTACGCGCAGACGAGGGCGCCGCGCTGATTACGCGCGATGCACGCACGGCGGTTGCTTTGCTGTCGCATATGTTTGAAATCGACACGGAATGGATGACCGCGTTGCTACCATTGCCGATTGGCTACCTCGGTGTCCTCGGCTCGCGACAACGGGCGGCCAAGTTGATCGCAACGGTGACGGAGCGTGGTGTTGAAGTCACGCCGCGCGTGCATCGTATGTTGTATGCGCCAATCGGTTTGGACCTGGGCGGTGAAACACCGGAATCCATCGCGCTCGCTGCCATCGCTGAAATCGAAGCCGTGATGCACGGTCGGCCCGGTGGAGCATTGCGGGAGCGCGAAAGCCGTATTCACTAGAGATTAGGGATTGGGGGATAGGGACTAGGGGATGGTTGGTATGAAGCGGCGGCTGGGCCTCCGTGGTGAAGCCGTAGCGAGACGTGTTTGCTCGCCAATCATCCGAGCATTTCGAATCCCGCAGTTGCAAAATGTTTGTCGACCGATAACGCGCGCGTAATGCCTTCGCGCTTCATGATTTCAAACGACACAGCGTCGCACAGAGAAAACTGATGATCGCGATACATGTCGATCCACTGTTCAACGGCCGACCCTAAGAGATCTGCATCCACCGGTAACACGACATGCGTTGGATCACGTTGTACCGCTTCGATTGCGTCCCGGGCCTTGTCGCGCCCGATGAGCCTCAAGAAGAGTGAATGCGATTCGCCAAGCACCAGTGGTGTTGTCACAATGCGATAACCTTGCCGCACCGCTTCGACGTAGCCCGAATGCGCGATCAGGTGATGCGTTTGCGTGCGCACGGCAGCAGAGACCCAGGCAGATGTATCGAGAAACACTGCACGCTTCATTTCCGGACACGTTTGGGTTTGCCCGTTGGCGTTGCCTTTGACCACGACTCCATTTCCCAATCTGCGAGGAATTGATCGTGTTGTTCGGCGACTTTGCCGAGCGAAGTATTGGACGGTTCCGCCAAAGCACTTGCAAGAAATGCGAGGGCCGGACTTTCCTCCACGAGTACCTCTGCGGCGAACCGCCGAAGTCCACGGCGCAGCACCTCCGTGCGGGGCAGGCCTGTAACGGCAGCGACCCGGTCGAGAGCCGCGCGATCACTTTCCGTGAGGTATACCGCGGGATCCGAAACGCTCGTTGCGATTGAAACACTCGAACAGTTGCCAGCCACAGCTTCTGGTGCTCAAGCAGCTACGATGGGAGCGTTGACCGCAGCTGACGGTATTGCTTCGAGCACGGACAACGGCTCCATCTCCGTAACTGCTTGGGAGAAGATTTGCTTCTATATTACGGCGATCGGGATGGAGGGTCCGAGCATCGCAAACACTCAGATCTTTTCGTGGCTGGACAAACCCTATCGATGCATCAAAGACTTTTCCGGCGCTAGTTGGTACAGAATGACGCCCACAGATACTCTCTTGACGAATCCGATGGATCGCTTCTTTGGCTATATCGCATCAAATAGTAGTGGAACACACGACATTGTCGTCATGCCGGTTCCTGCAACGGCTGCAATGCTGCTTGAGTACGAACAGCTGACGAAGGTGATCACCACCATGCAACCTCTGGTAGTTGCGCTCGCGATCTGCCAACGAGATCTCGAAGCCCTTGAGCGCGCGACAACCGACCAAGAGGCACGCTTAAACAGTATCGGAACTCCGGATATCCCCATTGCCCTCGTCAATGATCTTCTCGTCGAGTCCACTGCCTGCGTAAACGCGTTCTTGGGGTCGACAAGCGCATTTTTGGGCCAAGTCACTGTGGCAGTGTTCGAACAGTATGGCAAAGATTCGAGCTTCCACACCACTTGGCACACGCGTCGTCGGGCACTGCACGCAGCGACCCTTGGCTATCGCCTGATGTACGAACTCCGAAACTATGCGCAACACTATGGCCTACCACTTTCGGGGGTCAACGTCCACGGCGAAAGATCAGACGCCACCCAACCAATGCAGTTTTCCTGCGTCGCGCGTCTGCACCGAGACGAGTTGCTCGCTTCTGGTTTCAACTGGCGACAGCGTAAATCAGAGATTGAGGCACTTGAACCGGAGTTCGAGTTGCTCCCGCTTGCGGTCGACTACATGCAGTGTCTTCGCAGTCTAATACTAGACATTGCGCGCGAAGAGAAGGAGGCGCTTGGTCACTGCAGTCTGTATCTCTCCGCAGTGCGTCGCGAGACTAAGGCACCTCCGAATGCGCGGCTTCATCTGTTCGATATCCCCGCGCACGACTCTATTGCTCCTCCGACGTCTGGCGATGTAGTCCCCGAAGAGCAGTTTGGATGGCTCTTGAAGAAGTTGAATGATGCAGCACAGCTAGGCGAACGAAGCATTCCTTAGCGAGATCCATCGCTATCCCGATTGCGACGCACTACCGGTGCACTCGTCCTGCCAAGCTAACTTTGCGTTGCTGTTGACGACGGCTTCAATGTCGCGGCCTTGTTCGCTCTGCTCACTGGCCGCAACTTATTGAAGGCCGTTGCAACAAAACGCGCGTGTTAGGCCTACAAAGAAGATTGGCAATCTCAGAAGGGAATCATGCCTCGATGCGAGTACTGCGCGGAAGATTTTTCAGCTGACATGCTTGAACGCGAACACGTGTTTCCGAAGTGCCTGTATCCGAAAGAAGATCGTGGCTCGAACGTGCAACGACTAACACTTCTGTCGTGCGTCCCCTGCAACCGCGCCTTGTCCGACGATGAAGTTCACTTCAAGAATGTTCTGGCGATCTCAGGCGAACCAAACATCACCGCGCGCCTCGTATGGAACGGACCGACCAAGCGCAGTTTTGCGAAAGTAGACGGCAGGCGCCGATTGCGTGACCTCGCGACGGGCCTGGTGCCGGTGGATGGGGAAGGGGAGACGCGATACATGATCTCTCCCGGTCGCGATCCGCGGGTGATTCGGGTTCTCAAAAAGATTGTCAGAGGTCTGTGCGCATACCACTGCAACTTGACGCCGCTTGACGAGAATCGGATCTTTGCTGACGTAGTGCCATTCGAGGTGCCAGAGTATCTCCTCGACGAAACCTCATTCGAGCACCGCGAAATGGATGTCGTGCAATATCGCCGCACGCTCTTCAAAACAGGCGACATGCACTCTGCGTGGCTCTTCGACTTCTATGAGACGCGGCCGTTCGTCGCTGTAGTCTTTCATCAACCTTTCGAATCACATGCGGCCTAACAAACCGTTGCAGACTGAAAGCCGCGCAACGGTAGGCGCGCCTCGCGCGCATCTATTTGATGCGGCTGCAGCTGAACTGTAAGCGTTGAGGTTGTAGGATAAGCCACATTCCAGACGCCGCCGCGTCGCGCATTGCGCGCATTCGCGAATCGAATCGCCGAATTCAAGAATTCCTCCGGCGTATGTCGTATTTCGCGCGGATTTGCGCGTGATCGTGCGCATACGTCGGTGCTTGCTACGCAGCGTAACCCGCGTTGGCGAGTTGCTCGATGTTGTGCACGAGGCAAAATAGCTTCCACTGCGCGTCGACTTTGACGCGCTCGCGCAGCCTGAAGCGATCAAGGCGTTTGTTGTGGCGCAGATTCGCAAACACCGGTTCCACGGTCGCGAAACGTCGATCATACTGTTCGCGACCGTGTGCTGAATCGATGCGCGCCTTCATCCGCATCGTGTGCGTCTCGCGCGGTTGGAGCGTGCCGGGCTCGACTCGACCGCGAAAGAATGCGACGTTGCGGACCTGTGTCGTATCCGGTGTGCGCAAACACTGCTCGCGGAGTGCGCACGGCAGGCAGTCGCGCTTCGCCCCCCGACAGTGTTCGCCCACATAGTCTTTCGTCATATGCGCGCGCTCCTTCCGATAGAGAGACTTCCCCGCCGGACAGGTACAGGTGCGCGCGTCCGCATCGTACACAAAATCGTGTGGCGTGAAGCACGGCGACGGCGGCGCTGCGGCCGTGTTCGATTTGTCGTGCAGCGGATTCGGCAGTGCGGTACAGCGTGCGTGCGTCGCAAAGCGTTCGTCACGACGACGCATATCGTTGTCCGCAATCACGGCGGGCGCCCGCATCGTCGCGAGTGGTGCGAGATTCGCTTCGCTGTGAGACCCGGCATCGGCAGTGCTTGCTCGGAGCCCGTGCCGTGCGCGTGTGCGCCCACAATGATCTGATGCGCTGCATCGACGGCGGCGACACCCGTGTAGCCGTGGATGACGCCTGTACCCGTCGCCATTTTTGCACGCTCGTTATCGGTGCGATTGCTCTTCC
>JAYTTR010000112.1:0-2594 GCA_043744935.1 Gemmatimonadaceae bacterium | reverse complement strand
TTCAAGGCCCTGCTCGAGCGACTCCACTTCCGGGTGTGATCAGTAAAATGTTGTCAGTGAAAAGGGGGACAGCGCATTGCGCCGTCCCCCTTTTCACTGCGCAACCAGACGTACTACTTGAGCTTGAACGTCACGCCAACGTTCAACGTTGCTGCACCAGCGCCAACGTCCGCGTACGCCGCCACGCTTGGCGTGAAGAAGTAACGACCGCCGGCGCGACCGATAAAATAGATCGCGCTGTTTCCGCAAAGATTGACCGAGCCACCAATACCTGAGTAGGAGCAGCTAATGATCTGATAGCCCAGGCCTGCACCAATGAACGGATCGAATTTCTTGTTCTCGAGCTTGAAGTGATAGTTTACCGTGGCGCCGATCGGGATGTACTTGAAGCTGTAGTTGTTCGACGAACCGTTCGAGTACGAGTAATAATCCGCGCTCACGCCAATGCCGAGCAAGCCACCACCGAGGTCGGGAAGCTCCTTGAAAATGCGCTCAAAACGACCGCCAAACGATGCGCTGGCCGAACCAAGGTTGCCAATACCAACCACCGCACCGATATCGGTATATCCCTTACTGACTTGCGCGGAAACCTGCGCCGCCGATGCGGCGACCACAACAGCAGCGACAGCTACAGAACCAACAAGTTTTCTCAGCATCATGCGTTCCTCTGACAACGGGTGAACTAGCATCGTGCGCTGCGCTATCCAACGTCTCATGCAACACGTCATGCAGCGCGGTAAAACCCAGTAAAATTGAGCGTGCGTCAAACTGGTCCGCGAGACTTTATCCCCATCGCGGATTCAACGCAAGACGTCAGGCCCTACATGCCCGCACGTCTCACTACTTCGACAGGCCAAGCAGCGGCCCTAACGACGATAATCGCGCTACAACGGCGTTTGCCCCTGCAGCCCGCAGGCGTGATGCGGACATGAGATCCGCATACCCAACGACAGTCATCCCCGCCGCGCACGCTCCCTGTATGCCCAGCGGACTGTCTTCCACTGCTACGCAGTCGGATGCGCGCACGCCCATCGATCCAGCTGCATGCAAGAATAGGTCCGGCGCGGGCTTTGGACGCGCCACATCGTCGGCCGAAAAGCGCCGGCCTTCAAATCGAGCAAACAGTCCTGTCGTGCCAAGCGAGGTGCGCATTTTTTCATGCTCGCCATTGGACGCGACGCAATATGGAATGTGCGCGGCGTCCAAGTCGTCCAGCAACGTGACGATGCCGTCCACCGGTTGCACCTCGCGTGCCAACGCCTCGCGCATTAGTGCGTGATAGCGTTCGACGAGATCGTCCGGCGGAGGAACGCCCAATCGTTCGGTCACGATCGCTTCGCAGCGCGCCATCGAGTTGCCCATGAACGTTTCGACCATCTCGCTCTGCGTGAGGTGCAAACCAAGTTCAGCGAGCAAACCGGCGAACACGCGACTGGAAATTCGCTCGCTGTCCACGAGCACTCCGTCGCAATCGAAAATGACAAGAGCGACGGTGCTCACACGGCCTGCAGGCTTTGGTGCGCTTGCGCAAGTTGTGCGGCGACCGCATTCGGCCCTGTGCCACCGGCGATGTCTCGCGCTGCGATCGATGCTTCGGCACTCAGGGCCGCACGCGCGTCTTCACCAAATAATGCATGTGCCGACGCGAAGCGCTCGGCCGGCAATGCGTCGAGTTCAATGCCCGCTTCTTCGGCCGCACGCACCAGCACCCCAACGGCACCGTGCGCTTCGCGAAACGTCGCTCCACGCCGCACGAGATAGTCGGCTAAGTCAGTCGCCATCATTGCACTCGACACGGCCGCGCGCATACGCCTGGTGTCAAAACGCAATTCCGCCACTGCGCCCGCAACGGCCGGTAGAACGAGCAATAACAGGTCGATGGCATTGAACATGGCGCGCTTGTCGTCCTGCAAATCTTTACTGTAGCCGCTGGGCAATCCTTTGATCGCGCCCATGAGTGACACGAGATCGCCGAGCACACGGGCGCCCGATCCACGCGCCAATTCAAACACATCAGGATTGCGCTTCTGCGGCATCATGCTCGATCCCGTTGAAAAGCCATCACCAAATTTGACAAAACCAAATTCACTGGAGCCGTACACAATCATGTCTTCGGCCAAACGCGAGCAGTGCGCTGCAATCATCGCGCAAGCAAAGAGCGTTTCGGCGACGAAATCACGATCGCCGGTGGCATCGATACTGTTCGGCGAGATTGACGCAAACCCGAGTGTGTCGGCCAACAATTCGCGCGAGACAGGAAAGGCGCTTCCGGCAATTGCGCCCGAGCCCAGAGGCAACACGGCCGCACACTGTGCTGCGGCGAAGAGACGTGTCCGATCGCGTGCGAGCGGCCAAAAGTGTGCGAGCAACCAATGCGTACCGCTGACCGGCTGCGCGCGCTGCAAGTGCGTGTACGCTGGTAAAATTGCATTGGTGAGTGTTTCCGCCTGTGTCAGCAACGCTCCCTGAAGTACGCGCACAGCGGCATCAAGCTGCTGACACGCCTCCATCGTCCACAGTCGAGACGCGGTTGCCACCTGATCATTGCGTGAGCGACCCGTATGCAGTTTGGACGCAACCGTTCCTGCTTCTTC
>JAYTTR010000111.1:0-10091 GCA_043744935.1 Gemmatimonadaceae bacterium | reverse complement strand
CACGCGATCGAGTCCCTGTTGTAACGCGACCCCTTCGTCGACGGTGATGATGCCGCCTTGGCCGAGCGCGTGTGCCCACGCTTTCGACAGGCGCACATCGTGCGGCCAGAGTCGAAAGTCGGTGCCGATGGAACGATTGAGGGCGTCGAGCAGCGGCGACGGGCCACCGGCAAAGCGTCCACCCCAGAGTTTGTGCGCGTCTGTGCTCATATCGAAGTATGCAAAAGTATGCAGTCGGTCTGCATAAAATATTTTAGGTGCAGGTCGCGCGAAATCACGCCGTCCATACCCGGAAAATCAAGCGCGGAGATAATCGTGCAGGCGGCGGAATGCGCGCTCTCGTCCAGCCACCGAGCGACAGATGATGAGCACCGTGTTGTCGCCCGCGATCGTGCCCGCGATGTCGGGCCATGCCGCGTAGTCGAGTGCTTCCGCCACGGGTTGTGCCCCCGAGGCGACGGTGCGGACCACGATCATCACCTGGACGGCTTCTACACCCAGGATGAATTGCGGGAGCATGGCTTCGAGCCGTCGCGCGTCGCCGTCGCTGCTGGCCGACTCGGAAAACGTGTATCGCGCCCGGCCTTTCTCATCCGGAATGCGCGCCAGGCGAAGCTCGCGCAAGTCACGGGAGAGCGTGGATTGCGTCACCTCCCAGCCCCGTTTCGCCAGCTGTCGTCGCAATTCCTCCTGGCTTGCGACCCGTTTCGCAGTGACAATCTCGCGAATGGCGTTGTGTCGGTCGGTCTTGTCGGCCACGCGATCTTCTCCGTAGTATTGACAGCAGCCGAATGCAAAATTATGCATTCAGTGTGCATAGTATTCCTGTCGGGGTCCTCGGCGCCAGCGGCTACGCTGGACGCGAGCTCTGTCGCCTGATTGCTGACCACCCCCAGCTTTCACTCGCTTTCGCCACCGCCAACGCGCAGCGTGGGTCAACGCTACGCGTGCGCACGGCCGGGCGCAGCCACGACGTCGCGTTCGTGGGCACCGACGAGATCGATCTCGCGTCGGCGGAACTGGTGTTTGCCGCGCTGCCGCACGGCGCGTCGGCTGAGTGGGTGGCGAAAGCCCTCGCCGCTGGAGCGCGTGTCGTGGACTTGTCGAGCGATCTACGCCCTGGACACGGCGGCGGCGCACACGCACTTCCCGTTGGCGTGCCAGCAGATGCCCCATACGGGTTGACCGAACTATTCCGTGACAAGATTCGCGGTGCGCGCGTGGTCGCGAATCCAGGCTGTTACGCCACGAGTGTGCTCTTGGCCATTGCGCCATTGGCGCGAGCCGGACTGATCGCGCCCGGCTCGACGGTCAACATTTCCGCTGCGAGCGGAGTGAGCGGTGCTGGTGCCTCGCCAAAGCTCGAGCTGCTCTTCGCCGAGGTGACGGAAAACTTCCGCGCGTATAGCGTCGGCAACGGTCATCGGCATCTGCACGAGATGCGAGCGACCGTGCAACACCTTGGCGCTGATTGCGACCTGTTGTTCACGCCGCATTTGCTGCCGACGGATCGCGGCATTCTCGCAACCGTCACCGTGCCGCTGTCACGCGCGCTTGACGACGCCATGGCGCCGTATCGCGCATTGTACGCGACCGAACCGTTCATCGAGTTAACGGATGCGCTGCCGTCGCTCACGGACGTGCTGCATCGCAACGTCGCGCGCATCAGCGCATGTGTTCCGACCGGTGTCCGCACGCCAACGTTATTAGCGTTTTGCGCCATCGACAATCTGCAAAAAGGCGCTGCGGGCCAGGCCATGCAGAACGCCAATCTGATGCTGGGCCTCGATGAGACTGCGGGGTTAATCGGATGAACGCGTTTACGTCTGGACCAATCGTCGTGAAGCTGGGCGGGCGTACGCAGTCGGATCCCGCGTTGCCCGCGGTGCTCGTCGCGCTGTCTCGGGCAACGCCCAGCGGTGTGGTGGTTGTGCACGGCGGCGGCGACCAAATCAGCCATTTGCAACGACTGCGCGGCGAAGAGCCAACCTTTGTTGGCGGACGTCGCGTCACCACCGATACGGCGCTTGAACTCGTGCGCATGGTCTTGTCTGGGCTCGCGAACAAACAATTGGTATCGGCACTCACGGCGGCCGGCGCGTCGGCCGTTGGCATCTCTGGCGAGGACGCGTCGACGCTGCGTGCCGTGCCCATTGACCGCGAAACGTTTGGACACTCGGGGTCACCCGCGTCGGTCGACACGTCCCTGATCAGGGTGCTGCTCACGCACGGATTCTTGCCCGTTATCTCGCCCGTCGCTACCAATGCCGATGCGACCATCGGTGGTGCGCTCAATGTCAACGGCGATGATGCTGCCGCAGCGATCGCGGCGGCGCTCGGCGCGGCCGAACTGTTTTTGCTCGCCGATGTTCCGGGCGTGCTGGACGCCAACAAGCAGCGCATTGACATGCTCAGTATTGATGACGCGAACGCGCTCGTCGCGGCTGGGGTGGCGGGTGGTGGCATGGCCGCAAAGCTCGATGCCTGTGCTGTTGCGCTCACCGGCGGCGTGCAACGCGTGCGCATTGGTGATCTCGCGGCACTCAACGCACCCAATGCCGGGACCGCCATCGTCGCCCGGATATCCGTTTCCGTTTGACCTCTTCTTGACCAGGACGCTTTATCATGACTCCGTCAACGATGTCCATGCCCGTCGCGCCAACGGCGTTTGTTGCGCCTGCTGCCACTGGTACGGCGACACCCTCCGCAAATTCACTTCCGGCGATCGTCGGCACATATAAGCGGCAAGCGCCGGTGTTTGTGCGCGGCGAGGGCGTGTACATGTATGACGAGCACGGCACGCGCTATCTCGATTTCGTGGCGGGTATCGCGGTGAACGCGCTTGGTCACGCGGATGCAGGTGTGACGCGGGCGATGCAGGAAGCGATGGCAACCGGATTGATACACACCTCAAACCTGTATCGCACCGAACCCGGCGAAACACTCGCGCAATGGTTTGTCGACCATTCCTTCGCGTCGAGTGTCTTCTTTGCCAATTCAGGGGCGGAGGCCAACGAAGGCGCGTTCAAGTTTGCGCGACGTTGGGCGCGCACAACCAATCATCAGGCGAAGCACGAGATCATTGCATTGCGTGGTGCCTTTCACGGGCGTATGCCGGGCACGCTCGCGGCCACGGATCGTCCAGCGTATCGCTTGCCGTTTCGTCCACTCATGGGTGGCGTGCGCATTGTTGAGCGCGACCTCGAGGAGTTGAAGGTCGTGCTCGACACAGAAACAGCTGCTGCCGTTATTGTCGAGCCAATTCAAGGCGAAGGTGGTGTACGCGTTGTCGATCCTGCGTTTCTGCGTGGCCTGCGCGCGCTCACACGCGAGCGCAACGTGTTGCTCATTCTCGATGAAATTCAGTGTGGCCTTGGCCGGACGGGCTCATTTTTCGCGTACGAGCAATTGGGATTTGAGCCGGACATGCTGACGCTGGCCAAGCCGCTCGCTGCGGGTTTGCCGATGGGCGCTATTCTTGTAAATGAAGCCATTGCACGGTGCCTTCAGCCGGGCGATCACGGTACAACGTTTGGCGGTGGTCCGTTCATTGCGCACGTTGCCAATCACGTCGTACAGCGTTTGTCCGATCCCGCGATGCTCGCGCATGTGCGAGAGATCGGCGCGTGGTTTGGCGAACAGCTGCAGGCGATGGCTGATCGCACAGGACGCGTACGCGCCATTCGCGGTACCGGCTTGATGTGGGGGATGGACGTGCACGAGTCGGCAGCCGCCGTTATTCAACGTTGCTTCAACAACGGACTGCTGTTGGTCAGCGCCGGTGAACACACGTTGCGCTTCTTGCCGCCACTCGTGATCACGAAAGACGAATTGCTACAGGGCCTCGCCATTCTGGAGACTGCCCTCGTCGGCTGATCGGCACCGGTGGTTGTTTTTGTTGTATGATGTTGTTGCAGTTCCTGGTCCCTAATCTCTCCTCCCCAGTCCCAGTCTTTCTGTATCTCCCTCCCCCATTCCGCGAACCCGATCCCGCCGTGATGCTCGACTTCATCACGGCGCATCCGTTCGGTGCGCTTGTAACGGGGTCGGCGGAATACGAACTCTTCGCGACACATTTGCCGCTCCTGCTCGATCGCACACGCGGCGCGCACGGCGTGCTGCAGGGACACATCGCACGCGCAAACTCGCACCATGCGCGCATATCGGACGCCTCGCCCGACGCGCTGGTGTTGTTCACCGGACCCGACGCGTATATCACGCCAAGTTTCTATCCCACCAAGCAGCGGCATGGAAAAGTGGTGCCGACGTGGAATTACATCGCCGTGCATGCATACGGACGACTGCGCTTTGTGGACGACCGTGATTTCATGATGCGACATCTCCACGCGCTGACAGATCAGCACGAAGCAACTCAGCTGCATCCATGGGCGATGCACGACGCCCCACAAGATTTTCTCGAACAGCTCGTCAAGTCCACCGTGGGCCTCGAAATCGAGATCACGCGACTTGAAGGAAAATGGAAGCTGAGCCAGAATCGATCGTCAGACGACATTGATGGCGTGATTGATGGACTCGCGCAGTCGCCGTCCGCACATGAGCGTGACATCGCGGCGCACGTGCACGCGCATCGCCCGCAGCGATAGACACAATTCATCCGCACACAAAAAACTTTTGCAGCATCCCTAGTGTGTTCGCGCGGAATGCATAATATTGCCGTCGCCTTCACGCGTCTCCGTGAACGGTGCGGGAACGAGACACGGCGACGTGCGCGTGTTGGTAGCCGAGAATGTGTCGGCTCCGTGTGGCTCGCTCATCGGCGGTGTAGCACCTGTCCTGGCGCGTCGATCCGGCGGCGCGCACGAGACCGGACAGGTGCCGCCGATTGAGTTTGTCCCACGCGTAGTACAGCTCGAATAAAATGTTCGCGGCGCGCTAGCTTTGAATGCATGTCGATTCTCTCTCTGTTTCGAGTTCCACGAGCTGTTGCGGCTACCATCACGTCGACGCTCGTTGCAGGTGCGTTTGTCGCTCTCCCACTTGGCGCGCAGTCGTCGAAACCAACGCTGCCCCCCACATTGATCGTACAGATCACCGTCGACCAACTGCGTCCCGACTACTTTGATCGTTTCGCGCCGCAACTCACCGGTGGCCTTGGTCGACTGCTTCGTCACGGTGCGCGTTTCACGAACGCATTTCATGATCACGCCACGACGGAAACGGCACCCGGTCACGCGACATTGTGGTCGGGACGTTTTCCTTCGCATACCGGTGTCGTGCTCAACGAAATCGGAGTGGCGGACCCGCAGTCGCCGTTGTTATTCGGTCGTGGCGGCGGTGCCTCACCGTATCGTTTCCGCGGCTCGGCGTTGTTTGACTGGGTGCGGACGAACGATCAATTCAGTCGCGCCCTGTCAGTGTCGCGCAAGGATCGCGGCGCCATTCTTCCACTCGGCCGCGCGAAGCAAGAAGTGTTCTGGTATTCCCTGGACGGACGTTTTACGACCAGTCACTACTATGCCGACACGCTGCCGAGCTGGGTACAGCGCTTCAACGCGACCAACTTCACGGCGAAGTATTTAGGCACGCAATGGAAGACGCTGCTGCCAGCGTCGGAATATCCGGAGCGCGATAGCGTTGCGATTGAAAGCCAGGGAAAAGATTTCATGTTTCCACACACGCTCTCGGCCGACCAACGCACGGGCACGTTTGACTTCACGGAGTTTCCGTGGATGGACGACGTGACCGTGGATCTGGCTTTGGCCGGCGTAACGGCGATGGACTTGGGCAAAGGGCCGACGATTGATGTGCTCGCGGTGTCCTTGTCTACCACAGACGCCGTAGGACATCGCTACGGGCCGGATTCGCGCGAGCTGCACGATCAGGTGTTGCGCGTGGATCGTGCGTTGGGTCGGCTCATCGATTCCCTGTACAAATTGCGTGACTCCACCCGCATTGTTTTCGCACTCAGTGCCGATCATGGGGTTGCCCCATTTCCTGAATTACATTTTGCGGGCACTGATCCTGACCGTGGGCGTGTTGACCCGCGTCCAGTGATCGATTCGGCGCGGAGTGCGCTGGCCGCGCGCGGCGTTGAAGGCGACGCGCTGTTGCTGCAATCAGGCATTATCTCGCTGGACCGTGCACGACTCGCTGTACGCGGGGTGAATGTGGATTCGGTCGTGGAAGCCGTTCGCCGTGCGATGTTGCGACGCCAAGGTGTGCTGCGGGTAGATCGCGTAACGCAGCTGGCGGCCACGGCCGCGCGTGGTGATAAAATTGCGAGACGATGGCTGCATTCGGTGCCGCCCGATTTGCACGCGGTGCTTACGGTCACCCTGGAGCCGTATTTCTATTGGTACACCACGCGCTACGCGACGCACGGTACGCCGCATGACTACGACGCGCACATTCCCATGCTATTTATGGGGCCGATGTTTGTACCGGGCACGTATGCGGAGCCGGTACGCTCGGTCGACATCGCGCCGACGTTGGCAGCGGCGATTGGTATTGAGCCCACCGAACCCGTTGACGGGCGCGTACTCACGGAGGCGCTGCGGAGCAAATTGTTGAAGAAACCGTCCAAACCCTGACGCACCAGCGCCATGTCCGTGCATACTTCATCGCATGAATGCGCATGACGACAAATCACCGTCCCACTTGCATCGCGCCTTCGATGAACTGCGCTTCGGTTCGTCGCGCACGTTGAATCTGCGCGCCTTGCAACCAACGGCCATGCAAGCAACCGATCTTGCCGAGCGTTGGTTGCGCTTTCAGCAGGTGCAGGGAGCAACTGAGGCGCTGGTGATTACCGGTCGTGGCAATCGGAGCATTGAGGGCTTCTCGCCGGTGCGCGAAGCTATTGTGAAACTGCTACCATCGTTGCGACGTCGCAATGTGCTCAGCACTTTTGCCGAACATACGCCGGGCTCCTTTTCGGTGACGTTCGCGTCGGTGCGCGCGCTGTTCGAAGCGCCAAAACGACGTCGTGAAAAAACGTCACCGGAAAAACCAGTCACGCCGACATCCCTCGCGGCGCTTGATGAGCAAACGCGATTCGCGCTGCAAGATGTGGCGGTGGCGATGCTCGCGTCGCTTGGCGTTCATGCGCCGTCGCGCGACATGATTGATGACGAGATGTGTCGACAGTTTGCACAGATCAGCGCGGCGTTGCCGCCAGGACCGGATAAAGAAGCGCTGCTGCAGCAGGCGGCGCAGCGGGCGTTGGAGGAGTTTGAGTTGGGGTGAGCAGCCTCGCCCTTCCCATCGTGTTATCACCCCATATGCACACGCGCATGCCTTCGCTTCGACGATTTGCCCTTCTCGCGTTACTACCGGTCGCACCGCTTTGCGCGGTTGCTGCACAAGTTGCCAAGCCAGCGCCGCCGTTTGCGACCGCACCCACCGTCCAACGCAAACTCCCCGGCTTCAGCCCAAAATCCGCCACCGAACAACGTCGCCTTGAACGGGACGCCGTGAGCGGACCCGAACCGCTGCGCGCGGAAGCACACTCGGCCGTCTTGTCGAAAGAGCCACACATCGCGGGCACACCGGCGCAAGCGCGCACACGTGACTATGTCATCGATCAGATGAAGGCGATGGGCCTTGAAACAGAAGTGCGCACCTACGATGTCTGGCTGCCGCACGCGACGAGCGTGAAAATCACGCGCATCGGCAAGCGTGACACTACCGTGCTCGATCTGTCCGAGCCGCCCATTCCCGGTGATCCCGCGACGGCGCTACCGCAATACCTCACCGTGAACGGATCGAGTGGCGCGGGCGTCGGTCAAGGCGAAATGGTGTTCGTCAACTACGGCCTCATCGAAGACTACGCCGTCCTCGACTCACTCGGCGTCTCGGTAAAAGGCAAAGTGGTATTGGCGCGTTATGGTCGTAGCTTTCGTGGCATCAAAGCGCGCGAGGCGGAGAAGCGTGGCGCGGTAGGACTGCTGATTTACACCGATCCGGCTGACGATGGTTTCGCGCGCGGCGACGTGTATCCTGATGGCCCGATGCGACCGATGCGGGGCGTGCAGCGCGGGAGCGTCTACAATGGCACCGGCGATCCACTCACGCCCGGCTACGCGAGCAAGCCGGGCGCACCACGACTATCACCATCGCAAACATCGCTACCGAAAATTCCGGTGGTACCGATCAGCGCCGCTAACGCGCAATTGCTGTTCGATCAAGTGCGCGGCACCAACATCCCCGCCGGTTGGCAGGGTGGCATTGGTTTGCGCTATCACGTCGGACCCGGACCAGTCATGGTGAAGATCGAAGTCACCACAGACGCCGCAACCAACGGCACCAAACAAATCTTCAACACCCTGGGCTATCTGCGCGGCAGTGAATTCCCCGAGCAGTATGTGTACATCGGTGGACATCGCGACGGATGGGGACCCGGCGCGGCCGACAACATCAGCGGCACGGTAAGCATTCTCGAAGCCGCGCGCTCGATGGCCGATATGGCGAAAGCCGGATGGCGTCCGAAGCGCACCATTGTATTCGCGACGTGGGACGCCGAAGAGTGGGGGCTGGTGGGTAGCACCGAGTACGTCGAAGAAGATTCGCTCCGCTTGCAAAAGGGCGCCGTCGCGTACTTCAACCAAGACGTCTCCGCGCAAGGCAGCGCGTTTGGTGGTGGTGGATCACCGTCGTTGCGCAGCACACTGCGCGATGTACTGCGCGGTGTGCCCGATCCAAAAACACAAGGCACCGTGTACGACGCGTGGCGTGCTGCGAGTGGACTCAAGAGCGACACGCTTGAGCCGAACATGGGTGATCCGGGTGGCGGCAGCGATTTTGCTGGCTTCTATAATCATCTGGGCATTCCGATCGCCGAATGGGGCTTTGGGGGACCGGCCGGCACGTATCACTCAGCGTATGACACCCACGCGTGGATGCAGAAGTTTGGCGATCCGGGTTTCCAATATCATGCAACGTCGGCGCGCATTGTCGCGGCCATGGCGCTCCGTGTGGCGGATGCCGACATACTCCCGTACGACTACGTCGAATTTGCGCGCACCATGCAAAAGTATCTGGCGCCGATGCAACGCGCGTTCACTGCACACAAATGGGATGTGGCCGCGATTGGTCCGTTGGCCGCTGCAATTGCTCGTCTTGAACGTGTCTCCGCTACTTTCGCGACGGCGCGCGATGTCGCGCTCAAAGGCGAGCTGTCACATGACGCACGCGACGCAACCAATCAAGCATTGCTCAAAGTTGAACGCGCCTTCGCGCGGCCGAGCGGGTTGAAGAGTCGGCCGTGGTATCGGTCGCTGATTTATGCGGCGGACGTCGACAACGGGTATTCGACGATGAACTTCCCGGGCGTAAACGAGGCGGTGCGCGCGGGCGACCAAGCAGGCGCGAAGGAAGAGTTGGTGGACTTGACGATGCGCTTTGGAAAGGCGGCAGATGCGGTAGACGACGCACGTCGCGCGATGGTCGTGTCGCCGGCGCTAGGGGCTCCGAAAAGGAAGTGACGATGCATGTCGACGACCCGCGATACGCGCGACAGCATGTCCTGCGCGGGTTTGGTCGTGCTGGACAGGAACGATTGGCCGCGGCGCGCGTGCTGATTGTTGGTGCGGGTGGGTTGGGTTCTCCGGCGGCCCTCTATCTCGCGGCGGCCGGAGTGGGTGCGCTGACGTTAGTAGACGCGGACGTGGTGGATCTCACCAACCTGCATCGACAACTGTTGTACGGCACGCGTGACGTTGGTCGACCAAAACTCGATGCCGCACGTGACCGTTTGCAGGATGTGAATCCGCAGGTGGACGTGACCACGCACCCTGTGCGCATGAATGCGAGCAACGCGCTGTCGCTTGTGCAGGGACACGATGTGGTGATCGATGCGACGGATAATTTTCCGGCGCGCTATGCAATTAACGACGCCTGCGTGGCGCTCGATACTGTATTTGTTTACGGCAGTGTTGCGCGATTTCAGGCACAAGTCAGTGTGTTCGCGGCAGCAAGCGGTCCTTGCTATCGCTGTCTGTTTGCCGAGGCACCGGCGCCCGGTTCGGTGCCCACCTGCGCGGAAGAGGGCGTGCTTGGAGTGGTGCCCGGTATTGTCGGTCTGCATCAAGCACTGGAGGCAATCAAGTTGATCACGGGCATTGGCACTCCTT
>JAYTTR010000110.1:0-2601 GCA_043744935.1 Gemmatimonadaceae bacterium | reverse complement strand
CGGAGACGCGCGGTGATGTGCAGGAAGCGATCGATACCGCGTATTACGCGGCAACCGAGGGTCGCCGCCTGTTTGGGCATACGGTACCAAGCGAGTTGCGGGAGAAATGGGCGATGAGTATGCGTCGCCCGATTGGGGTGTGCGGTTTGATCACGCCTTTCAATTTCCCCTTGGCGATTCCGACGTGGAAAGCATTTCCCGCGTTGCTGTGTGGCAACTCCGTCATCCTCAAGCCGGCGGAGGATGTTCCGCACACGGCGACTGTGTTGGTGGAAGTTTTGCTCGAAGCAGGATTGCCGCCGGACGTCGTTCAGCTTGTGCACGGCATGGGTGCGGTGGGCAAGGCGATTGTTGAACATCCGTTGGTGCCCGTCATTTCTTTTACCGGATCAACGGAAACCGGACGTTCGATTGGCGAAACGTGTGGCCGTATGCACAAGCGACTGTCGCTCGAGATGGGCGGGAAGAACGCGCAGATTGTACTCGACGATGCGAATCTCGATCTCGCGATTGACGGTGTGTTGTGGGGCGCCTTCGGCACGACTGGGCAGCGCTGTACGGCCACGAGCCGCCTCATTTTGCAAGAGGGTATTCACGACGCGTTTGTCGATCGGCTGGTGGCGCGTGTGGCGGCGCTTCGATTGGGCGATGGTCGATTAGCGGGCACCGATGTTGGTCCGTTGGTGCATGCCGCCTCGCGCGAAAAAATTGAACGCTATGTGCAAATTGGCCTGAGCCAGGGCGCCACGTTGCGTACCGGCGGACGTCGCGCGTCTGGCGCATTGAACGGCGGCTCGCTCGAACGCGGATTTTTCTTTGAACCAACAATTTTCACCGGTGTGACGGCGGGCTCACGGTTAGAGCAAGAAGAAATTTTCGGACCGGTGCTGTCCGTCATTCGTGTGGCAACCGTTGATGAAGCATTCACCGTGAATAATGACGTGCGCTACGGGCTGTCGTCTTCCGTATATACAACCAACGTGAACGTCGCCTTTCGTGCACTGCAGGATCTCGATAACGGCATCACCTACGTGAACGCGCCCACGATTGGTGCGGAGGCGCACATGCCCTTTGGTGGCGTAAAGGAAACGGGCAACGGACATCGCGAAGGCGGTTGGGAAGTGTACGAGTTCTATTCGGAGACAAAGGTCGGATACATCGATTACTCTGGCGTGTTGCAACGCGCACAGATCGACAACTATTGACGGTGTCCGCGCGACGGCTTTATTCCACGAGAGGCGCGCAGTGTCCCCGACGACAGAAAACGAAGTGGCGATGGATCGTCCGGCCGTGACCCCACCCGAAACGCCGCGCTCTGTGCCCACAATCACTGATCGCGACGAAGCCGTGCGATCCGCGGCATTGCGCGCGGCGAACGGTCGTACGCGCACGGCGCACCCACTGCGGCTCACGTGGTTGTGGGAGTGGGCGAAAGTTTTCCCGGCGGCGGTTTTGTTGTTTTTGGTGCTGCGCGCGTTTTTTGTGGAAGCCTACAAAATCCCGTCGGGCAGTATGGAACGCACGCTGTTGGTGGGAGATTTTTTACTCGTCAACAAGTTGGTCTATGGCGCAGAATTTCCGTTTACGGGAAAGCGATTGCCGGCCATCCGCACGCCCAAGCGTGGTGACGTGCTGGTGTTCGATTGGCCGGTCGATCCGAGCAAGAATTTCGTGAAACGATTGGTTGGACTTCCGGGCGACACGCTGTCGATGCACGACGGCGTGCTCTCTCGCAACGGTGCGCGTCTGGAGGAGCGCTACGTTGTGCATTCGGAGCCAGGCGTGGATCCGGTAAATGAAGATTTTCGTTGGCAGCGGGGCTATCTCGTCAATACGGCATCGGCGGCGGATGCGCCGGTGAGTGGTGGATACCGACCGTCGCGCGATAATTGGGGGCCATTGGTTGTGCCACCCAGTCATATGTTCGTGTTGGGCGACAATCGCGACAATTCACTGGATAGTCGCTACTGGGGTTTCGTGCCCGATAGCTTGTTGCGTGGTACCCCGCTGGTGGTGTATTACAGCTTCACGCCAGACTCCGCCGCGATTGCGCCGTGGCTCACGCGTATTCGCTGGGGGCGTGTAGGAAACGTTGTGCGATGACATAGCGTCCACGCGAGTTCATCGCTTGTTTTGTCCGTGGCACCCGCGCCTCCACGCGCGACCCCGCCGTCCGCTTCGCCTACCGTTCCACGAGCCGCTGTCCTCATGGCCGTCACATCGTCGAAAAAGAAAGCGTCAACGTACGACGAAGGGTCGCTCGACCAGTATTTGCGTGACATCAGTGCGTACCCGCTGATCTCCCGCGAAGAAGAAGCCGAACTTGCGCGACGAATTCGCGTGAGTGATCAGGAAGCGCTCGACAAACTGGTGCGCTCGAATTTGCGGTTTGTGGTGTCTGTGGCGAAAAAATATCAGAACCAGGGTGTGTCGCTCTCCGATCTGATTAACGAGGGCAATCTCGGGCTCATTCGCGCGGCGCACAAATTTGATGAAACGAAGGGCATCAAGTTCATCTCGTATGCCGTGTGGTGGATTCGTCAGGCGATTTTGCAAGCGCTCGCCGAGCAGTCCCGCATTGTGCGCGTCCCGCTCAATCGC
>JAYTTR010000109.1:0-2604 GCA_043744935.1 Gemmatimonadaceae bacterium | reverse complement strand
CAGCGTGCGGACTGTACAACAAACAACGCCCGCTGGTGAATTCAACCATGCCAGAAACGCAGGGTAGCATGTGGTCACATGCAACTTGTCACAACGCGACACGCCGCCGAACCGTCGCGACTGTCTCCACGTCGCCGATATTCCCAACGTGAGAGGATTGACGATGGGTTCTCTCACCATGAACCGCGAGAACTCTCCTCCGCTCAACATCTACGACGAGGATCGTGTGCAGCTTGGCAAGCACGTCAGTCAGCAGGCGGTACATGCGCTGCTCAAGTTCGTGCTAACACACGAGAAGCGAACGTGGCGAGCGCGCGTCGATGGGACCGATCACCACATCGTTTTGTCCATGGTCACGTCGCACCGTATATGCAGGATCTTGACAATGCCGACCGATTGCAGAAGGAGTCCATGCGTCGAGTTCCAGTCAGTTAGTCGACGGATGGTCGATGATTCAAGATTGACGAGGCGCCGTGTTCAATGCACCATTGGCATTGCAGATTAAAAATCAGTTCCCAAGCTGGACGACTGTTTCAAACGCCCCTTTCTGCCACAACTTCAGCGGCAACTTGCCCCGTTCACCGCGTCCTGTTTGTCGAGCGCGGCAAGTATCGCCGTGGCTTGAATTATTCGCGAAAGCGTCTGTTGGGGCCGCTCCCAGGCTGCTGCCTCGTCCGCCATACGAACACGATCGCAAAAACAATAACGGCGACCAAGAGCACGACACTCACGAGGCCGAGATTGTGTTCGAGCGCGGGAAGATTGCGTCCGAAGATGTAACCCAGCGCACCGAAGAGACTCGCCCACACAATGCCGCCAATCGCGTTGTACATCATGAATGTGCTGTAGCGCATCGCGGCCACGCCGGCGAAAAACGCGGCCCACGTTCGCAGTAGCGCGATGAAACGGCCAATGAATACCGTTTTTGCTCCGTGCAGGTCAAAGTACGCTCGCACCCGTTCTATCGTGCGCTCATCAATGCGCAACACGCGTCCGTAACGTCGCGCAAACGCCAGTCCGCCTTTGCGCCCAATCCAATAGCCACCGTTGTCGCCAAAAATGGCGGCGAGCGCAGCGGTTGCGATGACGCCAACGATGGACAAATGCCCTTGCGCCGCAAAAGCCGACGCGGTCACCAGCGCCGTTTCTCCGGGCAGTGGAATTCCCAAGCTCTCGAGACCGACGAGCAGGAAGAGGACGACGTAGCCGTAGCTTGTAAGCCAGTGGATGAGCAAATCATGCATCGCGAACTCGCTGCGGTGTAAAATGGAAATGCCGTATCGTGGGAACGCACCGTGCGCACGGTCCCTTCTTACCGATATACGACGTCGCGCAAGCGACGTCTCACTGTACTTCCCTGACATCCGACCCCATGAACGCTACCAACGCATCGACGAAACTCTGCGCGCTTGCCACAGCACTTTTTCTCAGTGCCGTTACCGCGCACGCGCAAAACGCGCCGTTCACGCAACCCGACTACGCGGCTGCGATGCACGCCGCGCACATGCACGAAACACCCACGGCTTCTCCGGCGGCGTTGATCGCCCCACGCTCAGCTGTCGTTACTGAAACGGTGACGTACGCGACCATTGATGGAAAGGTCATCAAAGGGTTTCTCGCGAAACCCACTCGCAATGCAAAGGGCGGTCCAGCGATTGTGATGGTGCACGAATGGTGGGGATTGAACGAGCACATCCAGTCCGTCGCGAAACGCTATGCGGGTGAAGGTTACACGGTGTTAGCGGTCGATCTGTTCGGACGCGTCGCCACGACACCGGACACGGCGATGGTGCTGTATCAGACCGCGATGAAGGACGTGCCAGCTGGAGAGAAAAATCTTGCCGCTGCTATCGCGTACTTGAAGAAATCCGGTGCGAAGAGCATCGGGTCGATCGGCTATTGCTTCGGTGGCCATTGGTCGCTCCGTACCGGGCTGGTTGGCGGCAACGATATCAAAGCAGTCGTGATGTACTACGGCGCGCCAATCACCAATCCGCAGGAAATCGCACGTCTCAAAGCGCCCGTGCTTGGTTTATATGGCGGCCTGGATACCGGTATTCCGGTCGACAGTGTGCGCGCGATGGAAAAAGTGATGAAGGCCGCGGGACGTAAAGTGGCGATTACGGTGTATGCCGATGCGAATCACGCCTTCGCCAATCCCACGGGACAAGCGTACAATGCGAAGGCGGCCGAGGATGCGTGGACGAAGTCCTTGGTCTTTTTCAGGAAGAATTTGAAATAATTCGGTTTGACAAGAGGCGTGCGTGGGGGGCATTGTCGCTTGCTCCCCACGTTCTCTTTTTGCTTGAGGTCTTTCATGCGCCGCTTCCGTGTTGTCATCGCGTTGCTCGTGTACTCCTCGGTCGCTGCAGCGCAAAGTCCAGCCAATAGCGGCCCGTACAAAGTCCTGAAATCGGCGCGCGTTGCCGGTGAGGGCGGCTCGGACTACATCTACGCCGACGTGGCTGGCCGACGCCTCTACATTCCTCGCAGCGGCGCGCGACCGGTCCCCGCAACCGACAGCACGCCGGCACGGCCCGGGACACCAGGTCGCATCACGATCTTCGATCTCGAGACCATCGCGCCGCTCGGCGAAATTCCCGG
>JAYTTR010000108.1:0-2607 GCA_043744935.1 Gemmatimonadaceae bacterium | reverse complement strand
CGGTCGGACTGGCCGGTGATGAAATCCCCATCCTGTCGCGCGTGCTGTTGCTGTCGCAGACAGTGGAAGCATTCTTCACTGAGAACGGCATTGACGCTGCGCTCGCAATGGCCGAGCAGCGGCGCGGGAAGTGGTTTGATCCGTTGCTTGTTGATCGCATGGTCAGATGGCGTCGTGACAAGACGTGGTGGTCCAACATCGCGGATACGGAGCGGCTCGACGCTGCGGTCGTTGCGCTCGAACCGGGCGAACTCGCGGAGCACGCGAGCGACGATCGGCTGGATGCCATTTCGTACGCGTTTGCGGCAGTGATCGATGCGAAGACGCCCTTCACGTATCGCCATTCCACGAACGTCGCACGCTACGCTGTTGGCATTGCCCAATCACTCGGCGCCGATGCCAACATCACGCGGGATATTCTGCGCGCAGGGTTGTTGCACGACATCGGAAAATTGGGCGTGTCCAATCGCATCCTGGACAAGCCCGGACGCCTCACCGATGCAGAGCGCGATGAAATCAAAAAGCATCCCGTATGGACGTCGGAGATTCTCGAACGCGTGCCGGCGTTTCGCCACTTCGCCGATGCGTCGTCACGGCATCATGAACGCGTGGACGGCAAAGGATATCCGTGGTCGCTCAGCGGCGAACATCTGGATTTCACCGCTCGTGTACTCGCGACGTCCGACGTGTACGAAGCGCTGACCGCGAATCGGCCGTATCGCGACGGGATGACCCTGGAGCAAGTTGTCAACATCATGGGACCGGATCGCGGCAAAGCGTTTGATCCGCAGATCTACGATGCCACGGTGTCGCTCGCGCACGACGGAACGTTGGCCACTCTCGCCTCGTCAGCGGATGACGCGATTGAGCGGCTCCGACCCCTTGGCGCAACGTCACCACTGCGAGGTTTGAGCGCGGCATAACGACTGCCGGACAGCGTCGCCCTTGCTTCACGGCTCTCCGTAGGGAATTCTCCACGGCGTGTCCTCATCCATTCCGTCTCCGGTGCTCGTCCTGGAAGCCGCGACATCGTCCGGCTCTGTCGCTCTTATTGCGAATGGGCACACGATTGCGCGCGCCGGTGTGGCGATGGGGGTCACGCGCGATGACACATTATTTCCGGCCATTCAATTGCTATTGGACGATGCGAATCTCGCGGTGCGAGATCTGCGCGGTGTGGTGTGTGGTGCGGGACCCGGCAGCTTCACGTCGTTACGCATCGCCGCGTCGCTTGCGAAAGGTTTGGCCCACGCCACGGCATGTCCGCTCTTCAGCGTTTCGTCGCTGCTTCTCGCGGCTGCCTCGCACGCAGAACCTGGACGATATGTCGTCCATGCAGACGCGCTGCGCGGTGAGCGATTTGTATTGCCGGTGATCATTGACGATACACGCTCCGTGATGGCCGATGGTCCGATTACTCGGGTTGCGTTCGATCTTCTCGACGACACGTTCGGCGGGCGTCTACGACTCGCGGTTCTATCCTCGCCCCGCATCGATCAAGAGTTTGCACTGGTGATACCCGTAGCGGCAAACCTTACCCGCGTGGACGCGTGGTGGCGAAACGGTCCCGTTGAACTCGCCGAGTGGGAACCGTCGTATGGTCGGCTTGCCGAGGCGCAGGTGCAGTGGGAGACATCGCATGGTCGGGCACTCCCGCGCGCATGACCGTCAGCGCCCGAGTGCACGTACGCCCAGCAACCGCGAGTGACGTGGCGACCATGGCCGAGATCGAACTCGGGGCGTTTAGCGATCCATGGCCGGCCAGCGCGTTTCGCGATTTGCTCGTGGCGTCTCACGCGCGCATTTGCGTTGCTGTCGATGCGCATGACGTGACGGTTGGTTACTGTGTTCTCCTCCAGGCAGCAGACGAGGCGGAGATCGCCAACATTGCCGTCGCGCTCACGCGTCGCGAAGAGGGTATTGCCGGACGCTTGCTCGACGTCGCCATTGCGGAAACAACGATCTCCGGTGTGACTTCGGTGTATCTGGAGGTTCGCTTGTCCAACACTGCGGCACGCGCGCTGTACCTGTCACGTGGGTTTGAGCAGGTTGGGCGACGAGCCGCATATTACCGTTTCCCTACAGAAGACGCGCTGGTGCTTCGTCGAGACCAACCGGCGATGCGATAACGAGCGACTGCGCGCAGTTTTTCGGTCACGCGCTATTTGCGAGCACTCCTAGCTTCGATCACAACCGTTCTTCAAACGCACAGCAAAAGGAGGCACCGTGAGTCGCAGTCTCAACAAAGCCATTCTGATCGGAAACGTCGGCAGCGATCCCGAAATTCGCACGATCGGGACTGGTGGACGTGTCGCGTCGTTTTCCCTCGCCACCGGGCGCGTCTGGAATGATGCGACGGGCGCCAAGCAGGAGAAAACAGAGTGGCATAAATGTGTAGTCTGGAACAACAAGGCCTCGTCGTTGGCCGATGTTGTCGAGAAATACGTGAAAAAAGGCGAACGCGTTTATGTCGAGGGCGAAATCGAGTATCGCCAATGGCAGGACAAAGAAGGACAAACGCGCTACACCACTGAGATCAAAGTGCGCGAACTAATGCTCCTTGGCGGCCGTCCAGGCGGCGGTACGGGTGAAGATACGGAGGGTAGC
>JAYTTR010000107.1:0-2618 GCA_043744935.1 Gemmatimonadaceae bacterium | reverse complement strand
GCGAGCCTCGCGGAAGGCGGCAAGCTCGCGCATATGCGACGTGAGCGAGAGGGTCATGCTTTCGTACGATGCAAGAAATTCTTCGTAGTCGAGATGCGCGAGCTCGAGCGCTTCGGTGAGCACAATTGCGTCGGCGTCAATACCGTACGAGCCGTGCAACAGATCTGTCGCATTGAGTTCGAGCAAACGGCGACTGAGCGCCGCGAGTTCTGCGGTGTCGGCCGGCAGAGGCATGACCTTGACCCGCAACAAGAGCACCGGCGGGTTATGTGTGATGACCACATCAAAATCCAGCGGCCCACCGGGGCGCACAATCCAGAGGCCGGGCTCGACTTCGGTGTGCGTTGCGCCATCGGTGCCGAGGCGGTCGAGAAATGTTTCGACGTCTTCGCGAGTAACCATGTGTGCGATTCCTGAGGGTTGCAGACACTGGCCCGTACGCAGCGAGAGGCAGCTGCGTTTCGATCCGTCCATACGGCGAACCGTGTTGCCCGCAAACTACGTATTTGGAAGGGCGGCTGCCACCTTGCGTTTGCGCGGATTTGCAAACTGACGCGAGGTTATGGGCACCAACCGGTGTGCGTGGTCGAGGACCGTCCTTCGCTGACAAAGAGGAGGCGTCCATCGCGCAGCCACGTGACGCCTTCACCTTGTGGTTCGTGGAGTGCGCGTAAGTCACAGCGGGTCTGCAATACGCCCGGACGACCCGTGTGCGCATCCGTGGCGAAAATGTAGACGTCGTCATTTGTACGGACGGCAAGACGTCGCGCACCGGTTGCATCTGGCGCGGACAGTGCAGCGTCCGTAATCCAACTTCGCTTGTCAAAGCGGGACGGGATAATCGGGATAGAATCAACAAGCGCTCCCAATGCTGTTTGATCAATGAGCCACGCACTTGGCGCTACGCGATACACTAGTCCCATCCGTTCGCGCCCGTCGCGATCGGTCATTGGTCGTTTGCTGAACAACACGATGCTGGTGTCTGCCGTAACGATCATTGACTCGACGTCGTGTGGGCCATCGACGTAGCGCACGTGAAGCGCGACAGCGGGCGCGCTGATCGTATCAGTGGGCAGCGGCTCAGGAATGCGGTACACTATGACTTCGTCACGTCGCGCGCCGTTGTCCCCAACGTCACCAATGTAGAAGCACGAACCCGTGGCGCACGGACCAATCGCGATGGCCTCCCAGTCGCGATTTTGCGCCCCGTTTACCCGCACGACGCCCAGTGATGCGCCAGTGCTGTCGTAGGCAAACAAGAGTGGATCGTTACCGCTATCGTTCTGCGACCAAAATACGTTTTCAGCGCGCGTGCTCTGCGCGACGCCCGATGCTTCGGTCAGTAGTGGATTGGCCAGCGCACCCGTTGCGTGCGCATCGCGCAGCGGCAATATCGTCGCAACGTCAACGCGCGTACACGCGAGTATCGACCACGCGGACACGACGAGAAGCGATCGAGCGATGCTCAAGGCTTTCGCTTTAACTCGTACAAGCGTTCTTTCGCGAGACGGCGTCCGGTAGGCGTGGCGGCGAGCCCGCCGCCGGCAGTTTCTCGATACCGGACGTCCATGTTTGCGCCAATCTCGCCCATCGTATCGATGACTTCGTCGGCGGGAATCGCAAACTCGATACCGGCCATGGCCATCTCGATGGCGGCGAGTGCAATCGCCGCGCCTGTTGCGTTGCGAAATACACAGGGCAGCTCTACCAGGCCGCCGAGTGGATCGCAGACAAGTCCAAGCGTGCCTTGTTGGGCAAGCGCGGTTGCATGACCAACTTGTCGTGGCGAGCCGCCGAGCATTTCTGTTGCGGCACCGGCGGCCATACCAGCCGCCGCGCCGGTCTCCGCTTGGCACCCGCCTTCTGCGCCCGACAACGAGGCGCGTTCCGCGACGACGGCACCGATAAGTCCGGCCGTTGCGAGCGCCGAGATCACCGCTTCGTCGTCGATGCCGCGCGCCGCGGCGATGCCGGTCAGCACCGCCGGTAAGACACCGGCCCCGCCCGCCGTTGGCGCTGCGACAATTACACCCATCGCGGCGTTCACTTCCTGCACCGCTAGCGCTCGTGCGAGTACGTCGCGAAATGGTGTGCCGGCCAACGGTCCATCGGGACCAGTGCGCATCTTTGCAGCGTCACCGCCGACGAGCCCTGATGCGGAGTAAAGATCACCAATCATTCCGCGTTCGATCGAGCTGCGCATGATCACGAGTGCACGTCGGAGCGCATCGCGAATTTCGCTAATGGGACGTCCTTGATCTTTTGCTTCTGCTTCAAGCGCGACCGTTGACAGCGGGACGTTGCGTGCTTCTGCATCGCGAATGGCGTCCGCGAGACTGCGATACATCAGGCACTCACTTTGTCGAGACGAAACGCCCACTTGACCCATGAAAGCGCACGAATGGAATCGCGGAGCGATTCGCCGGGCTGCTCGTCGACTTCGATGACCATGAACGCATCACCGCCACGTTCTTTGCGTGACAATTTAAGTGTTGCGATATTGAGGTCGTTGTCGGCCAGCAGGCCGGCAATGCGCGCGATCGACCCTTTCACATCGCCTGCAACAAGCACTACCGTGTGCAGATTTCCCGATATGTCTACGGGATAGCCGTCGATCT
>JAYTTR010000106.1:0-10194 GCA_043744935.1 Gemmatimonadaceae bacterium | reverse complement strand
TTCGTTGAAATCGCGCTGTAGTAACGCAATGCATCATTGGAACCAGGTTGCACGCCTGACGCGCCCCACGCCGAACGCAGACGCAGATTGTCGACGATGGACGAGCGCGGGAAGAACGACTCATCCGAGACCACCCACGACACGCTGGTCTTCGGATAAATCACGCGCTGGAAGTTGCTTCCAAACGCGCTGTTCTGGTCCGTGCGCAAAGCGCCAGTAATGAACAAGCGATCGTTGATGGAGAACTGCTCTTGCACGAAGAAGCCCAGCGTTTTCTGCAACGTGGTGGCTTCTGTTGCATTCTTCGTCGCACCGCCACCCGCCGTTTGCGAACCTGGTGCAAGCTCAGTACCGGTTGCCGTGTTCTGCGAGAATGAGTAGTCGATGTACTGCGTACCAACGGTCGTTTGCGCCAAGAGCCACGGACGCACACGCGTATTCGCCGAACTTGCAAAATCGACACTCAGGTTTTGCAAGCCGGTCCGTGAATCACCTTTAAATCCGTTTCGGTAGATGGCCGTCAGTGGCGGACCTTCACCGCGCAGCAGCAAGTTGTCATCAACACGACTGGTGTAGTCGTTGCCAACATTGAGACGCGTGACATTCCATGACGTCGGCCGATAAATGGCGTTCATGCCGAGGATAAAGCGCGTCGCTTCCTGACCGGTCTTTTCCTGCCACGTGTACCCCGGCGTCCATGCGCGGTAACCATTGAGCGGAGTGCCGACACCGCTTACAATGCCGTTGCCCTTGAATCCCGGGCCTCCAAAAACCTGCGAGCCAAGTCCAGCGGTGAAATTCGACTCGCCAGAATAACGTTGATCGACACGGATAAGATTCGACGTGACGCCAACATCGAGTTTGGACGAAATGGCCGTATTGAGATTGGCCCGAAAGCTGAGACGATTCGACGTATTGGGTCGATCCGTCCATTCGTGAATGGGCGTAGCCGTTGAGTCGAACCGACGACGTTCGAACGCTGGCAACTGCAACAGGCCCACTTCGGTACTCCGATCACCCGACAGAAAATAACGTAGCGCGTCGCTACCACCGGACACCTGCAAGCCGGCCTGCGAGCGATAGCCCTGGCCGAGCGGCGTAGCGTCGGGATCATGCAACGGGCTGTAAATCTGCAGGCTGTCTTTGATGCAACTCGCCGCAGAAACCTGCGACAACGTGCAGGAGCGATACGTTGACAATCCGGGCGAGTGCCCAGCAAGCGTATAGTTGTACGGATACTTGTTGTTGTCATCAATGACGCCGCCCTCGCCGTACGTGTTCCAGCGCGCACCGCCCGAACGACCCTTCTTGGTCGTAATTACGATGACGCCGTTGGCCGCATCGGTACCGTACAACGTCGCCGCTGACGGGCCTTTGACGATTTCGATGTTCTCAATTTCGGACGGATTTAAATCGCCAACACGGGACGCATTGTTGCCACCGGTGCCGAACGAATTCGAGCCGTTGTTGCTCGTCATGCGCACGCCATCAATAACGTAAATCGGTTCGTTCGACAAACTGATTGAATTGATGCCGCGAATGCGCACACGCGACCCAGTGCCAGCCTGCGTGCCGCTGGCCACCGAAACGCCAGGTGCGCGTGAATTCAACAGGTCGTTGATGTTGGAGACGGGCGCCGTTGCCACTACGTCAGCCGCGCTAATCGTCGCGATCGAATTTCCTATCTCGTCGCGCCGGGCCTGACCGGTGGCCGTCGAGACAACCGGCGTGAGCGTAAACGCCACACTTGCGAGTTGTACTTCGAGCACCACTGGCGTGCCGGCAACCATCGTCAGCGTACGCTTTTGCTCAGCGTATCCAATCCGCGCGATTCGCACATCCTGGGCGCCCAAAGGAACGCCAACCACGGTCACGCGACCGTCATTATTGGTAAGTCCTCCAAGCGTCGTGCCGACAACCGAAATTTGCGCCTGCGCAATAGCGGCGCCGGTGGTCTTGTCCGTGACATGCACGGCGATCGTGCCACGTTGTGCAACGGCAAGGCACGGGAAAACGAAAACGCCGAACAGTGCGCGCCGAACCGCGCGTGTCGTGGCGCTTCCCAAGGGGTGTGACATCATCTCGCAAACCTCGAGGCAGTGATGTGGCGTGTGCTGCAACAAGGCGTTACAGCGCGGGACACACGAGCATTGTGCGACGCGCGAACGTCGAGCACAACCGCAAACAATTGAACAACTGCGATATTAACGGCGTCACAGAGCGACCAAGTCTGAGATCCAGCGTGTCAATTAACTACGTCGGCGTAGCCGCCACTCTCGGCGCGTATTTCTCCAAATGCCGCCCTAACAGCAGCGTACCAAGCACGAGCAACGCACTCATCAAAAAAGGCGCCGGCTTCGCGATCTTGTCAAAGGCAAATCCAAGCAAGAGCGGAAAGGCCACGCGGCTGATGCCACCATAGGTCTGCTGGACGCCCATGTACAACCCGCGCTCACCGCTGCTCGTGACCCGACTGAGCAATGCCGTCACACACGGGAAGGTGAACGCGGTACCGAGCGGAAGCAGCCCCACGCTCAGCGCCAGGGTGACGTAGTCGTGCGATAGCGCGAGGCCGGTTAAACCGATCGCCAGCAAGACCAGGCCCCATCGGCTCAATTTTGCTTCACCATACGTGTCCACCATCTTGCCGAGAATCACCGCACGGACCAGCACACTCAACGCGCCGATATAGGCATAGTAGTAGCCGATGGTCGCGGCCGTCACGCCAAAGCGATAATCAAGAAAGAGCGCGAGGACAGAGAACGTTCCTTGAAAAGCGCCAATCGAAATTGCGTAAATCATGATGAGGCGACTCGCTGGTTCGTCGGGGTGACTCACGACACGCCATACAGCCTCGCGCGAGCTCCGACGCGGAACCGCCTTGCGTTCCGCAACCGTCGAGCTGCGCGCCTCCGTCAAGAACTTCGACGCGAATCCAATATTGATCACGCACAAACTGGCTGCCAACAAGCCTGGTGTGTGCACTCCCAAATGTTGCACCCACGAGCCGATCAGCGGTCCAATCGCCACACCAGCATTCGTGGCCGCACTCAACCAGCCGAGCGACTTCGCGCGATCTTCGGGCTTTGTGGCATCCGCGACGTACGCCTGAATGACGCTGACCGTACCACCGCCCGCACCCTGGATAATGCGCGAGAGAAACAACAACCACAAAGAATCCGCGTAAGCAAACACCACATATGCCACGGCACTCGACGCGAGACCGACAATCAACGCCGGCCGTCGGCCATAGCGATCACTGAAACGTCCCCACACGGGTGCGCTCAACAACTGCGCGACGCTGAATGACGACACCAGCAAGCCGACAACCAATCCACCAGCGCCGAGCGTCTTCGCATAAAATGGCAACAGCGGCAAAATCATCAACATGCCGAGCATGTCGATGAATGCGGTCACCATGAGCACTGACAACTTGCCCACTTGGCTACGATTGCTTGTTGGACCTGAGCCCGTATCCACAATCACCGGCGGCGTTTCAGTTCTGCTCACTCGGACTTACCCAATGCTGCGGGTGCAACGGATCGACCGACCACACCGGCCAACGCAACGATCGTCAACACGTACGGGATCATCTCCACAAACTGACTGGGTAAAATCTGAGAGCCTTGCAATTGGATCTGTAAAGTTTCCGCCGCCGCGAACAGCAAACAAGCAACGGCCACACGCACTGGCTCCCATCGACCGAAGATCACCGCAGCAAGCGCGATGAAACCGCGACCTGCCGTCATCCCATCGGTAAACTGATGTTGATCGAGCGCGAGGTACGCACCGCCGAGTGCGGCAAGTGATCCCGCAACGAGCAAGCCCTTGAGTTGTAGCGGAATGACCGCCACACCAAGCGTGGCCGCCGCCTCTGGTTTCTCGCCAACGGCACGCACGCGCAATCCAAATGGCGTTTTATACAACAACCATCCGAGGGCGGGTAACGCGAGCAAACCAATCCACACCAGCGGGTTGTCGAACGCCGCGAACATGCCGGCGCCTTCGCCGCCAAAACCAGGCACGCGCGGCGAATTGCTGGCGCTATCAAACGTGAGTCGCAAAAAGAATCTCGTCACACCCACGGCGAGCAAATTGATCGCCACGCCAACCACCACTTGATTGGCTTTGAAGCGCAGTGTCGACAACGCCAAAATGCTTGTAATGATCAGACCAGCGGCCAACGCGCCGAGAATTCCCATATACGCACTACCACCGTAGTAGCTGCCGAGCGCCGCGCCAAACGCACCTGACAGCATCATGCCCTCAAGACCAAGCGCAATGATACCCACACGCTCGGACATCACACCACCAGCGGCCGCGAGCAAGTACGGAATCGAAATTCGCAATGTCTGCAAAAGAAACGCGAGTGCGTTCATGCCTTGGCACTCACGCCGCGCGCGACCGACGCTGCCGCCGCGCGAATTTGCTTCTGCACTTCGGGTACCGCCGTCGCGACGGCAAGAATGACGACGGCTTGCAAGATATCCACCAGTTGCTTCGGCACCACCGCATTCACGGCGAGTCCGCCCTGCGAGAGCGTCGCGAACAACAGCGCCGCTAACAAGATGCCCAACGGATGATTGCGTCCAACCAGCGCGACCGCGATACCAAGAAATCCGGCACCACCCGCAAATCCTTCTTCGTAATATCCCTTGTAGCCAAGCACGAAGTTCATGCCACCAAGCCCGGCGAGCGCGCCGGAGAACGCCATGGTGAAAAACATCACACGTGGCACGCGCACGCCGCCAAACTCCGCTGCATCAGGCTGCAGACCCACCGCGCGTAATTCGTAGCCGCCACGCGTCCGAAACACATACCAGTAACTCACCAACGCCGCGGCGATGGCAATGAGCAAGGTGAAGTTCGCAGCGGACCCGTGAAACGCCGCAATCATACTGGACAAGCGCGGCACGCCGCCGCCAACAATGCTCGGCGTATGCAAGGTTTCCGGGACGTGAATTTTTGCCGCGACCAACCAGTTGAGCAGCGCGAGTACCACGAAGTTCAGCATGATCGTCACGATCACTTCGCTTGCGCCAAACTTTGCGCGTAGCGCACCCGGCACCGCACCAACGGCAGCACCCGCCGTCATTGCCGCCACAACACAGAGCAATGTCGCGATCACGGCGGGCATGCCGACGGGCATCAACAGGCCAACGATACCTGCCGCAAATCCACCCATCGCCAGCTGTGATTCCGCGCCCACGTTAAACAGCCCCGCACGTCCCGCAAGTGCAAACGCGAGACCCGTACACGTGAGCGTGGTGGCCTTGTACAACACTTGTCCGAAACCGTACGCATTCCCCCACGTGCCTTCAACCAGCAGCTTGAACACCGTGGCCGGCGCTTCACCAAATGAGAGAATGAGTAAGTCACCAACCACGGCAGCAATCGCCAGCGCAACAATGGGCGGCAACACCGCTTCTGCAAAGGCGCGCAGCCCAGGCCGTGCAGTCACGCTGCCGCTCCGGTCATGAACGGTCCGAGGACATCGGCATCGCAATCACTCGCATCCATCACAGTGACGAACCGGCCGCCGTACATAACCGCAATGCGATCGGACAACGCGAGCACTTCAGGCAAATCGGCGCTTACCAGCAGAATGGCTTTTCCTGCATCACGTGCTGCACGCAACTGCGCGTGAATGAATTCGATCGCACCGACATCCACACCACGCGTTGGTTGCGCGGCGAGCAACACGGTAAATTCGCGGCCCATCTCTCGCGCAATCACGATCTTTTGCTGGTTCCCACCAGACAGTGCGCGGGCGGGCAGCGCAGCGATTGGTGGACGGATATCGAATGCGCGAATCAGCGTGTCCGCGTTGTGATCGATGCGTTGCCGATCAAGGCCGGCGCGCGATGCAAACTTGTGTTGTCGGCCGAGAATCAGATTGTCCGACACGGAGTAGTCGAGAATGAGTCCACGCCGATGTCGATCTTCGGGAATGTGCGAGAGCCCCGCATCGGCGCGCCCGCGCACATCGAGCCCGTCAAGACGCTCGTCGTTGAGTATGATCTGACCGCCGCGCAACGCACGCAATCCGGCAATCGCTTCGAGCAATTCCGTCTGCCCATTTCCCTCAACGCCAGCGATACCCAGGATCTCACCCGGCGCGACGGTGAACGACAGGTCGCTGATAACCGTGGTGCCGCGGTCGCCACGAACGGTGAGGTGGTCTACACGCAATGCGCTCCGTAATGCGGACGATACATCCGCGCGCAGCGCACGGTTCTCGCCCGTGATCCTGATACCGGGCGACGCGTCGAGCGCGAGCGCAACCTCTCGTCCGACCATCGCCTTTGCAATGTCTCGCGGCGTTGTCTCGGCCGTCGCGAGACGCGCCACCGTGCGGCCGCCTCGCATGACCGTGATCGTGTCGGACACATCAATCACTTCATCGAGTTTGTGCGTGATGAGAATGACCGTGCCGCCGTTGTCTCGCAGCACACGCAACACCTGCCACAACTCGCGTACTTCCGGCGGCGACAAAACGGCGGTTGGTTCATCAAGAATGAGAATGGTGGCGCCACGATAGAGCGCTTTCAAGATCTCGACGCGCTGTGCTTCACCGACACTCAAGTCGGCAACTTTTGCGTTCGGGTCAACCGCGAGGCCGGTCTTTGCGCTGAGCGCACGGACGTCCGCGATCGCCCGTACCAGGTCGATCGTGAACCCTTTCGTAGGCTCCTGACCTAACACGACATTCTCAGCCACGGTCAACGTGGGCACGAGCATGAAATGTTGGTGCACCATACCAACACCAGCCGCAATGGCGTCGGTCGTTTTCCACGCCGTCACATCGCGACCGTTGACTTCTACTGTCCCGGCATCAGGCGCATACAACCCGCTCAACACGCGCATCAGCGTGCTCTTGCCGGCGCCGTTCTCGCCAACGAGCGCGTGAATTTCACCGCGCGCCACGTCCAGCGACACATCGCGATTCGCCATCACTGCACCAAACGATTTGGCCACGTCGCGCATTCGCACGGCCCAGAAGACGTCGCTCATCGTGCGTGCATCATCGCGTGCTCGGCACCTGAATGCGGCCGGCGATGATATCCGCCGTCAATGAATCGAGCTTCGCGCGAATGTTGGCCGGAATAAGCGCGCGGTTGTTGGCATCGTACACGTAACCGACACCCTTCTCGGCAAGGCCAAATTGCTGCACACCACCAACGAAACGCTTTTCCTTCACCGCCTTCACCGCTTGAAACACCGATTCGTCGATGCCTTTCACCATCGACGTGAGCACGAAGCCGGGCGCTTCGGCGAATTGATCCGCGTCAACACCAATCCCGAGCTTTCCCGCGCTGCGCGCCGCTTCGAAGACGCCCAATCCCGTACTCCCTGCCGCATGAAAAATTACGTTCACGCCCTGTTGGTACTGACTCAGCGCGAGTTCTTTGCCGCGTCCCGGATTGCGAAAGGCTTCGGGCGTCACGCCCGCATACTGCGCAATGACCTCGCAATCAGCGCACACATATTTCACGCCAGCACGATAGCCGGCTTCAAACTTGTGAATGAGTGCGATGTCCATGCCACCCACAAAGCCCACCTTCTTGCTTTTGCCAACAAGTGCGGCCAACGCACCAACAAGAAATGATCCTTGCTCTTCGCGAAATTTGAGTGCAACGAGATTTGCGGGCATTGGGAGCGGATTGCCCAGATTGTCCGACGGCACAGCGTAATCCACATCAGCGAAATGCACGTTCGGATATTCTTTCGCGAGCGTTGTGATGTCGTCGGTAAAGATGAACCCGACTCCAATGACCAGATCGAGACCCTCCGCGGCCAGCAGTCGCAGACCGGCCTCCCGATCCGAGCCTTCACCCGGTTCAATGAAGCGCACGCGCGCACCCAACTCTTTTGCGGCGCGCTCGCCGCCCAAGAACGCGCCATCGTTAAACGACTTGTCGCCGCGACCGCCAACATCGAGCACGATGCCCACATCAAGGCCCTCGCTGGTGTCAGCGACCGTCGCCCCAGAGGGTTTCACCGCGAGCAGCGCGACATGCAGAAACAACAGCATGCCAATCAGAAGGAGAGTACGACGCATGATCGGTAAGGTTCGCCGCGCGCACCCCTACTGGGAAGGGCTATTCTGTCGTCAAAAAATATTCCTCGCTATCTCGTCCCCACAGTCGCCTTCCACAGCCCATTCAACATGTCCGACGCATACAACGCGGTCGGCGTCCAGTACACACCCCAGATGTACGTCGGGCCAGAGCCACTGAAATTTGCTTTTTCCCGTCCCATCAATCCAAGATCGCAGCGACCATCCGCAAACTTTTGCGTTGCCGTGCAGGTGCCAAGATCGCCGCGAATGTCGAGGACGCGTACGCCAGCGTTATAGTAGGCCGCATAGAGCAGACCATTCGTTTCATCAACAGAAAAATTGTGCGTACCGGCGCCTGCCCGACTATACGCGGCCACTTCGACCGGTGCCGTCAGTGTGGTGATGTCCACAACGTGCACATCGCCGACGGAGGAACTACCAATAACACCCGGCCCTTCTTCGCCGACGAATAGGTATTTTCTGGAACCCGTGACCGCATCTTGATACCACCAGATATTGTGCACTTGGCCGCCCTTTGTTTGCACTTTCGAGATGCTGCGGGGCGCCGCTGGTGATCCACCCTGCGCACCAATATCCCAAATCTGCACACCACTATTCCACTCGGCCGTGAAGAGCAGTCCGTCACGGACGAACACATCATGTATGTACGGTGCGCCGAGTTGGACGCTGCTGACCGTGGTGGGTGACGCGGGATTGGTCAGGTTCACCGTAACCAATCGCGCGGCAACACCGTTCGCCGGGTCGATGCTGCAGAACGCGTAGAGCACGCCGTCCACGCGCGCGACTTCGGCGGTGTGTACGCCGTATTGCAGTTCACCACCAGTGGTGCGAACAAGCAGACGCGGCGTGCGCGGCGTATCCAGCGCGTATATCGCGAGTCCACCATTTGGATTTGACTCGATGGCCACGACGAGCAACTTGCCGTCATCGGACACTTGCACGTCACCGGTTGTGCTCGCGGACGCAACGATGATCGAGTCCACCAACGTTGGCGTGTTGGTCGCGACATCCCAGATTTTCACGCTGTTGCCGCGGGCGCCACCGCGCGTGCCCCACGTCGTCGTGTACGCCGTCGTGCCGCGCACCCACACCTCCGCCGTGTAGCGATCATTCACGACGCCGAGTCCGAGGGTGCCAAGCGCGACGGGTAGCGCTGGCGTTGGCGTCAACTTGCTCGTGGTGTCGACCGGAGTGACTGCGGTCGGCACCGGACTCTCCTTCGTACCACAAGCGGCGAGAAAAAACAGTGTCGCAAAGCATCGAACGCCGAGTGGTAGTTTCATCGCGGAGGTGGCGTGAGTGGGTGCAGCGTTCTGCAACAGCTCGAAACATCTTTGCATACCGACGGCGAAACCTAGGGCAAATGCGACATATGTGTTGGCCAAGTCTCCGACAAGACGCCATATCGACCCATGCGCGATCGCATCGTACCTGCATGCAATCGAACGCCGGCACTCAACGACCACAATGTGCTTTTGCCATAAAATTGCGACGGTGCAAAGACAGTTGGTAGTCGACGCGCCTCCGGATGCGCCCGTGCAATTTCAATGAACGGTACGACATGAGCAGCGTGCATTCCTGAAACCATCAACGCTGGCGCAGTGAGCGCGAGTGTCCCAATCGTAAATCGCGTTACACCAATAATCTGAAAATCGATATGGCCCGCTTGCGTGCGAAACGGATCGAGCAGCCGCTCGTTCTCTGGTCGCTCGGTGCGTTCACCGCGCAACGCAACAGACGCACCACGCCACTCGAACAATCCCTCCGTCAAGACACTCTCAAAACGAAACACTCGGCGCTGGTTGAACGATTCATCTGTTCGCGCAAACTCAGCCAAAACGTACCGTCGATCACCATGCATGTCTGATCGATCGAACCGCACCGATGTGCTGATTTGCACATGATCAAACGCGCCTCCCTGCACAATGCCCGGCGAATGCACGAACGCGCGACTGCCTTGCCATTCGAGTCCATCCACGAAGCGTACAGTGAGACGTGTCGCGCGCGAATCACCAAAACGCGACCAGCGCGGCGCGCTAAATGGTGCGTATGGTTCATCGCCGTTGAAAAACCCGTGCTCAAGCGACGCACCGTGTGCTGCGCCACCGGTG
>JAYTTR010000105.1:0-2638 GCA_043744935.1 Gemmatimonadaceae bacterium | reverse complement strand
GCGTTACAACGCCGCCATCGATCGACACGCTGGCGAGATGTTGCGCCCGATCATCGCCCAACAAGAAGCGAATGGACTTTCCATCGGCACTAAACGTGAGATCACTCACGTCGCGATCCAGCGTACTCGCAATGAGCCGTGGCGGACCGCCGGTGCTGGATATCACGGCAATCTGGTTTTGATTGTACGCGGACAACTGCGGTTCGCTGCCTTGCAGGTACGCGATCGTACGACCATCCGGACTCCACACGGGATTTGCATCGGGACCAACCCACGTCGTGAGCTTGAGCGGCGTAGCTCCTGGCAACGCGTCCACTACAAAAATGTCGCTGTTATTGACACGGTCTGGATCGGTCGCGCCTCGCTCGCTGGTGAAGGCAATGCGTTTTCCATCCGGCGACCAACGCAACTGCGAGTCATCGAAGTCGCCGCTCGTGATCTGCTCCACCGTTTTTGTCGCGACATTCACAATCCAAATATGATCGCGCAAACGATTCAGAAAACCAGCGTAGTCGCGTTTGAACGCATAGCGATCAACCACGATGGGTTTTGGATTCTTGTTCTTCAGTGAATCAGGTCTGAGGTCTTCGGGATCGAGGTCGTGCGACATGAAGGCGATGCGCGTGCCATCCGGTGACCACTCGTATTCGGCAACCCCACCTTTCATATCGGTGAGTCGCAGCGCTTCTCCACCGGCACGTTCGAGCAGCCACAGTTGTCCCCCTTTGGACTCAAAACGTCCGGAGACGAATGACAAATATCGATTATCAGGGCTCCAGCGCGGATTGTCTTCGCTTTCGGGAGAGCTCGTCATGCGCAACGTGCGTTTGCCATCCCAACTCACCATCCACACATCACTGTCGCTTTTGTCCTTGGCCGAGTCGACGGTGGTGACCGTGTACGCGACCCACTCGCCGTCTGGAGAGATGCGCGGTGTGCCGACATCACGCAGCCGGTATATGTCAGCACTACGAATCGAGCGCGTGGATTGAGCGCGGAGCGTCGGTGCAAGGAACGCGAGGGACAGGACAGCAACGAGAAGACGGCGCATTTTTGCAGCGGGTAGTGGGGCAGGGTTTTGATTGACTGTCAGTACGATGCAGCAGAATTTGATGATGCGGTACTACCTTTCGCGCATTTCGGCGTCACCGACGTCTTTTTTTCGCCCGCTTGCCCGCTTGCTCGCTTGTTTCGCAGCAACGCGGCACGACCGATGAACGGGATCGATGATCCGCGTACTTTCTGCATGAACCGGTCGCACCATGCGACCGCAAAGTCGGGCACACTGCTGCTGCCAGTCAACAAAGGGACACGATTCGGCGGCAGGCCAAACTGAATTTACCATTCTCGGACGCGCGACATCCGCTCGTTTATGGAGATGATATGACTCGAACGGGCATTTCGTGGCGCACACATGAACGCGGCAGTGATTCGCTGAGCTGAGGCAAACGAGCCGACAATTCTATAACCATTTCAATACGCTCCGCCGCCATTGTGGTCGCGGTCAGGTCGTCTCGCGGTTCCTCGCCGAGGCGGAACATCCACACCGGCATGCTCGTCCGATGCCGTGGGGCCGAGCAGGGTTTCCATGCGTAAAATCTGACACGCCGACTCTGGACGAAGGCCGTGCGCTTACGGATTTACGCAGAAACAACGCGGATTTCGCCGATACAGCAGCGTAGCTTAAAAGCGCACGAGTCGTTTCACGTCTCACCCCGAGTGCTCCCATATTGTCGATCCTTTTTGGACTTTCACTCGCGCTCGCCTCTGCGTCTGTCGCGCCTGCCCCTTTTACGCCGTCGGCTGGCGCGGTCGTTCCCGCAGACACCGGGCATCTCGATGCGGGTGGTGGCATTCGGCTGTACTACTACGTGCTCGGGGGCGCGCATCGCGACACGATCGTACTCGTGCATGGTGGACCCGGACTGAGCTCGTCGTATCTGCAGCGGGATCTCGACTTCATAGCCGCCCGTCACACGGTCCTGCTGTACGATCAGCGCGGTTCGGGACGCTCAACGCTGGTCGACGATTCGACAAAGATTTCGATTGCGTTGCACGTCGCCGATCTCGATGCGGTGCTCCAGCGCTTTCGCATTTCGCACGCAAATCTGTACGGACATTCGTGGGGCGCGGGACTCGTCGCCAACTACATCGCAGTGCATCCGTCTACCGTGCGTCGAGCAATACTCGGCTCAGCCATTCCGCCGCGCCGTTCGCCGTATATGGCGCAATTTGGTACGCAGTTGAACGCGTGGGCCGATGACGCCACCAAGGCTCGTCTCAACGAGCTTGCGCGCGCGCGCCAGAATGCGGCCGATCCTGTCGCAGCATGTCGCGCGTATTGGGGTCTGTTCATTCGCGGTTACTTCGCCGACACGTCGACGATTAAGACCATGCGCAGCGATGTCTGCGACGATCCGCCAGCGTCTCTCTCGAATCACGTAAACGCCTGGACGCTTGGCCCCGAAGGCTCGTGGGATTGGCGCAAGTTGCTCGCGCACACCAAGGTGCCGATCACGGTGGTCCATGGATCGGGCGATCCGATCCCGATGGAAGCGGCGAAGGAGTGGGTCGCATCAATTCCGGGCGCAAAACTCATTGTGCTTCAGGGCGCTGGTCACTTCCCGATGGTGGAGCG
>JAYTTR010000104.1:0-2655 GCA_043744935.1 Gemmatimonadaceae bacterium | reverse complement strand
GGTCACGTCGGTTGCGTCGCCGAAATTACGGACGTCAGCATTCGCCCCGATGGACGCGCAGACATCGTCGTGGTCGGACGTGAACGTTTTGCGTTTGAACAATTAGTGGAGGACGACGCGCCCTATCACGTCGCGGTCGTCGCTTCGTTCGACGATCAACTCGACGTTGCCCCCGTCATGCTCATTGTGTCGGCCGATGATGTCGCCACGCGATTCAAACGCGTCGTCAACGCCGTGCGCACGATCAACGACGACGGACGTCCGATGCCCGCACTGCCGGATGATCCTGCACAACTCGCCTACGTTATCGCGGCGATGATTGACCTGGATCTTGACGAACAACAAGCGTTGCTGAGCGAACGATCACCCGCTGTGCGACTCACACGCGTTGATGCCGTATTGCGACGCGTCCTGCCCGATCTCGAGATTCAATCGGCGATGCATCAACGAAGAGTCGACTAGCGCGGGCTTACGTTCCAAGACGCGACATTCTGGGTTGATGCAATCGTTGCGCGCCGACAAGTACGGCCATCGTGAATACGATCGCCGCACCAGTCAGTGACACAGCGACGGACGGACCTGGAATTGCCGCTTTGTCAGCGACGTGCAGCAGCCGATTGGCTACGACCAACATCCACTGGTGCACACTGAGATAGTGAATGGCGGGAAACGTAGTACTGAGAATGCCTTCCCAAATCAGCACGTACACAAGGCCGGCAACGAGCGAACGGCGCGTCATGAGCGAGAGCGCGGTGAACAAGGCCGCGTATGACGCACCACCAAACGCGGTTGCCAACGCAAACGCACGGGTCACTCCCTGTGGATCACTCATGCCGGTCGCGATCTTTCCAGTGCCCCACACAGCGAACGCCGAGAGCAACGCCGTTCCCAGCGACGCGAAGGCTACACGCACGAACGTGATCCACCATCGCGGTGTCGTCGTGGTCACGAGGTAGAGCAGCGTGCCATCATCGGCTTCCGCACTGAACGCGCTTGTGCCCAGCAGCAGTGCAATCACCGGCGTTGCCAACGCGCAGACCAACTGATCGTAGCGTTGCATCAAGAACGGTACGGGATCGCCGGACAGTGCACCGCGCGATGCAAACACCAGCGCAAATAACATCGGGAGAAACACCAGCGCGAGCATCGCCAACATCAACACCGGCGTCATCGTGCGCGCCCACGACATGCGCACGAGCACCAGCGCCGTCCGCCACAGCGACACACGACCGAGCGTGATGGGAGCAGCGGTCATCGTTCCACCAGGTAGGCAAACACGTGTTCGAGGGATTCGTCTTGCGCTTCGATTTCGTACAGCGTCAGCGCGTGCTGTTGTGCAGCGGGGGCCAATGCGCGCGCGAGCGCTGCATAGTCGGTAGTGCGTACCAACACACCGTCCTTCGCGATTTCGACACCAAGCACATCAAGTCGTTGCACTAACGCCGCGGCCAACGTGCGGTCGTCGCTGGTACGCACGCGCACCGTGTGCGGGCGATCTGTCATCAAGCGACGGAGTGAGCGATAGTCCCCAGTGGCCGCAAGTCGTCCGGCCAGCATGACCAGAATCCGCGACGCAACATCTTCAATTTCTTCAAGGATGTGTGAACTGAGCAGCACCGCCGTTCCGTCTGCCGCGCGCGCTTCCAGCAACCGCATCATGTGGACGCGTTGTCGCGGATCGAGTCCATTGAATGGTTCGTCGAGCAAAACCAATGTTGGTTCGTGCACCAGTGCGGCCGCGAGTTTCGCGCGCTGTCGCATGCCCTTGCTGAAACCGCCGACGCGACGGTCGGCCACGGTGTCGAGCTCGACCAGCGCGAGCGCGCGATTCACAGCTGTTCGAATATCGCGCACCCCAAGCATCGTCGCCCGCGCTGTCACAAATGCGCGCGCGCTAAGCATGCTCGGCAACGCTTCACGCTCGGGCACGAGTGCAACGCGCGCGTAGATCGATGGACGCTGGTTCGGTGCTTCTCCGTACACGAGCACGCGACCGCTGGCCGGCGTGAGCAGTCCCGCTGCAAGTTGGAGCAGCGTACTCTTGCCCGCGCCATTGGGTCCCAACAGTCCGGTAATTCCGGCACCAACGGTGCACGAAATGTCGTTGATCGCAACGACATCACCGTACCATTGCGAAACGTGATCGAACACCAACGGCATCGTCGACACGTCCGGTTCGCTCATGCCGTTACCGTGCGAATACGCCAGTGTGTGATCGCGGCACCGATTACACCAAGCACCAATGCCAGTGCGACATACACGCCCACGGGCGCAGGTGGATCCAATTCCATACCACGCGATTTTTCGTCAAAAAGAATGAGCACCAAGGTGCGCAGCGCTCGAATCGGGTCGACGAGTTCCGCGACGCGCGGCTCAACACCGGCGAGATCGTCGAGGCCCGTAGCGATTGCGGCCGCAACCAGGAAGGCGCCGATGATGGCCGCCGTTGCGAATGCACGTCGTGGTGTCCATGCGGCCAACGCGGCACCAACGCCACTCAGCATGACGGCGGTGAGTGAGGCAATCGCCAATATCGGCCAGATGCGCGCGCCCATTTTCTGGAACGTCGCAACGGGGTCGACGGCCATAGCAATTTCGCCCACGTACGTGATCAGCAAGGGCAAAAACGCTACGATGAACATCGCGCTGAACAAC
>JAYTTR010000103.1:0-10357 GCA_043744935.1 Gemmatimonadaceae bacterium | reverse complement strand
GTCGCGTCTCGATCTGGATGTCTTCGATGGGACGTTCCACCAACTGTTGCGAACGGTCACCGACGGTGAACACGTTGTCCTTCGACACATTGCCTTTTTGTTGCGCCACAATGCCGGTGAAGCGCATCGGACCAACCTGGCCACGCGCTTGCACACCGTAGTTGCCGGCTGGAATTCCGGCGGTCAAAAAACGCGAGGGCGGCGGTTGGAACGTGACGTTGCCGACTTCCAGACGTTGTAGCAGTTCGTCCGACTTGCCTTGGTAAAAAATGGAAATGTTATTCGACGCGTCAAATTCTCGTTGCGAGTCGTAGTCCACATTCAGGTTGACACGATCGGCGATAATGCCGCCAGTCTTCACGTTGAATTGGAAGTCGAACGCGGGTTGGAGCGACGCGGCGCATCCGGTCCCGAAATTGGCGAGTTGCGCGGCCGTGCAGCTTTGGTTGCGCGTGCGTTGCAATTTCGATTCAAGACGCGCCTCGAGGTTGATGCCCAGATTGCTGCCGAATATGTCTCCACCGAACTGCGTACGTGCGTCGGCGCCTTCGCGTCGCCGTGGTTTGAGCAGCGGCACGAGCGCGCCGGGTGTTGGACCTGAATCCACAGCAGTCGCGGCAACCGTGGTAGTTTCCCTGCGCTGGAGCAGGGCTCGTTGAACTGATAATGTCCAGCGACGGCGCAGGAGTTGCTCTTTGCGTTGCGTGGCGTCGATGACCGCTTGCCGCGCGACGCGGGCGGGATCTGGGTAGTACAAGGCGCCGAAGGCAAACGGCTCGAAAATGGTACGCCGTCGGGGCACGAGTGAGTCGGTGAACAATCGCAAGCCTTGCCAGATCGGTGCGCGAGAGAGGGAGTCAATCGGCGAATTCGCGGAGATTGACGGCGCGACCGGCGTGGGCACAACAGCGCCCACCGGTCGCTGGGCAGCGACAGGGAGAGCAGCGGTGAGGCAAAAGAAAGGAAGGAGAATACGGGCGCAGCGGCGCACCGAACTCCGATCGTGGGGTACCAGCGGTTTGACCCGCTGTGCCGGTACGGTTTCGTACAATGGGCGCATCACATGGACATCATGCTGATGCACCATCGAAAATGCGTGTGGACACCGAGGAATTTACGTCGTGAAGCTTCTTACCCGCTACGTCGTGCGCGAGCACGTTGGCCCATTGGTGTTTGCGCTGTCTGCGTTGACATCCTTGCTCATGTTGCAGTATGTCGCGCGACAATTGGCCAACCTGGCCGGAAAAGGCTTGCCATGGCGTGCCATTGGCGAGTTTTTCGTGTTGTCGCTGCCGTTCACCATCGCGATGACCATGCCGATGGCGGTGCTCGTTGCCACCCTGTACGCCTTCGGTCGCATGGCCGCCGAGCATGAAATTACGGCGTTCAAAGCCAGTGGCGTGCGCGTGCGATCGTTGATGGCGCCGGTGCTGGTCTGTGCGTTCTTGCTGTCGTTGGGTATGGTGGCGTTCAACGACCAAGTGATGCCGCGGGCCAATCATCGACTGCGCGTCCTGCAACAGGATATCGCGAGAACCAAGCCGACGCTCGCGTTGCGCGAGCAGGTGTTGAACGCACTCACGGATCAATTTTTCATGCGCGTTGCACGCAGTGATGCGGCGACGAACAAGATGTGGGACGTGGTGATTTATGATCTGGCGCGTGGCTCCGAACGCAAAACGATCTATGCGGATAGCGGCACGTTCTCGCTCGCACCAAACGGTCAGGATTTGCAACTCCAGCTGTATGATGGTCACTCGCAGGAGTTTGTGAAGGGCGATGCGAAACGATTTCAACGGACGTTTTTTCGTACACAGTCCGTGCGCGTGAAAGGCATTTCGCACGGCTTCGAAAACTCCCAGAGCGATACGTATAAGGGTGATCGCGAAATGACGGTGTGCGAGATGCAGCGGAAATATTCTGGTGCGGCGGTCGAATTTCAGCGGATGCGCACAGACTATATCAGCTATCTCGGTCGAACGGCCAAGCCCGGTCAGAAAACCGTGGACGTCCCACGAGATCGTCCCCGCACAGAGGCGCTGGCCAACTTTTACTGCAACGCGTTGCCGTCACTGTGGCGTCCGAAAATCGTGAAAGCGCAAGGCGCGCCGGGCTTGTACACCGCAGGGGTCGGTTCGACGCAGCAGCCGCCGATTGTTGTTCCGCAGCTACCAGCCGTTGTCCCGCCGACTGTCGTACCGCCGCCAGCAGTCGTTCAGCAACCAGCAGTCGTTCAGCAACCGCCGGTCGTGCCACCATCCCCCGTTGTCGTCCCACCGGCACCGGCCGCCAGCGCCCCTTTCATCATGCCCACCGCCGACTCGGCCAGCCTGTTTCGCGGCTCAGCCGCCGCCGCGCTCACCCAACTCGAAGACTCTCGTGACTCGCTGGATAGCCTCAGCGTCGAGATCCATAAAAAGTTTGCGCTCGCGTTCGCATGCCTTGTTTTCGTCTTGTTTGGCCCGCCAATCGCACTGCGCTTTCCTCGCGGAGGAGTTGGCGCGACCTTGGGCGTCAGCCTCATCGTGTTCGGACTCTACTATATCTGTTTGATGGCGGGCGAAGCACTGGCGGACAAGGGGAAACTTCCGGCATACGTAGCGATGTGGATGGCCAACGCACTGTTTGGCGCGATTGGCATTGCGTTGGTGTGGCGGGTCGAATCCACGACCGACACGTCACGAGGCGGTGGCATTCGCGAATGGTGGACCGATCGCAAGGCGCGGCGCGCGCTGGACGATCGCATGGCGTCTGAACCAGGTCGCGTTACTCCCACGGCACAGGCTGAGGCATGAGCGCGACAACTCGCAGCGGCCGCCGTCGCTTCATTACGCCGCTTGATCGATATGTCGCCAGTGAGTTTTTTACCATTTTTGGCGTAACCGTTCTGGGAATGCCGGTCTTGGTGTTTGTCGTTGATCTCGTCGAAAACCTGAAGAAGTACAATGAACGGAAACTGGCGCTGTCGACAGTCGCGCTGAGTTACTGGTATTTCATCCCGGACACGATGTTCATGGTGCTACCGGCCGCGGTGCTGTTTGCCACCGTTTTTTCTATCGGCAACTTCACGCGCTACGCCGAAATCACCGCGGCCAAGGCGTCCGGGATCAGCTTCTATCGGTTCATCGCCCCTATTGTGCTCATGTCGTTCGGTGCCATGCTGTTGGGTTTGCTCTTCAGTGAGCTCGCCCCCCCGTCCAACGCCAAGCGGATAAAATTGCTGGAAGGGACAACCGCGTTGCGCGAGAATACGCGGTACAATTTTGCCTTTGCGAGCGAAGGTGGACGCGTGTACCGGGTGTACAGCTTGGACGTCGAAAAGAAGGCGGTTGAAAACATTGAGGCCGAAGAACGCGGCTCAAAAAAGCGGTCCGGATTGCTTATTGCGGCAAAAAAAGGGCTGTGGCATGCAGATCGCGGATGGATACTTTCATCGGGTGTCCTGCATGTCATCCCAAACGATAGTCTCGACCTCGCCTTTAGCTTTGACTCCATTGCTGATCGACGTATGCTGGAAACTCCACTGGAGCTTCGCGCGAGCGAGCGTGACCCATCGGAGATGGACTACCGAGAGCTCACGCGTTTTATCCGAACACTCGAGCGCTCCGGCGCCGACGTGAATCTGTTGAAAGTCGAGCGGATGCTCAAAATTACTGTGCCCGTCACCTGCATCATCATCGCGCTCTTCGGTGCACCGCTTGCCACCAGCTCTCAACGCGGCGGTGCGGCATTTGGCGTCGCGATCAGCCTCGCGACCACAGTGCTCATGCTCGTCCTCATCCAGTTGACAAAAGCCATTGGTGCGAAAGGCATTCTGCCGCCGGAGGTCGCGGCATGGATGCCCAACGCGCTCGTCGGCGTTATTGCGCTGGTGTTGCTTGCGCGCGTGCGGACGTAACCCGTGACATCTCGCTTTGATGCCCTGTTGCGCGTGGTCGAACACAAAGTCCTCAGCGTATTTCGTGCCGTTGGTCGTCGTGTGTATTTCGGTAAAGACCTGGCGCGCGGTCTGCGCGAACCGGGCACGTGGATTCCGGAAACCATCCGACAGATGCGCACGATTGGCGTCGAGTCAGTGCCGCTAACGGTAATAGTTGCCGCATTCCTGGGCGGCGTCACCGCCTTCCAAACACGTTATCAACTGTTTCCCGGTGTGCAGGTGTCCGTGGTGGGACTCATCGCGCGACAAAGTATCGTGCTCGAACTCGGTCCGCTGCTGACCGCGCTCGTGCTGACCGGACGCATCGGCGCACGCATGACGGCCGAAATCGGAACCATGCGCGTGACGGAACAGATCGACGCGCTCGAAACACTCTCGTTCGACCCGATCGCGTATTTGGCCACGCCGCGCTTTTTGTCGGCGCTGGTTATGCTCCCGGCGCTCACGATCCTGGCCAACGCCACGGCCATTCTCAGTGCCTGGCTGACGCTCATACTCGCGACCGATGTACGCACATCCGATTTTGTTGCCGGACTACGGCTCGCGTTTACCGAATTTCAAGTTGTTTATTCGCTGATTAAAGCATTCTGCTTTGGCGCGGCGATTGCTTTTGTCTGTTCGTACGAAGGCTACGTCACCGAGTCGGGCGCGGAAGGCGTCGGTCGTTCAACGGCGCTCGCCGTGGTCATTGCGTCGGTATCGATCTTGGTACTCGACGCCATCGTGGCGGCAATCTTTGCTCCATTCATCCAAGCGTGATGCGACTTACCTCTTCGATTTTATGAAACGACGCGACGAAACCATGGTCGGCCTGCTGCTCCTCGTGGCCGTGATCGTTGGCCTTGGTGGCACGATCTGGATCGCGCGTGGCGGACTCGCGCGTTACTACGACATGTACACCCGCTTCGACTGGGGCGCTGGCGTGAAACAAGGGCAGCCCGTTTTGCTCGCCGGTGTCGCGATCGGATTTGTACAACAAGTGGAGCTCATTCCCGACGGCACACTGGGCGTGACACTGCAAATACAAAAACAGTATCGCATTCCGACGGGCTCCACGGCCTCTGTGCAAGCCAACGGTATTTTTGGCGATCAACTGATTGCCGTCACGCCAGTTCGCGCGACCAAAACGTTTTTGCCGGAAAAAGACACAATCCCGACAGGTCGCGGCACGCCCGGCACGAACGAGTTGCTGGGCAAGGGAGACTCGATCGCAACAAATGTTCGTGCGCTTACGGATAGAGCGCGTGCAGAGTTTGTGGAAGGTGGTGGTATTGCCGATGCACGGAAGACGATTAACGATCTGACAAGACTTGTGGCGTCCATCAGTGCGGTGGCCGTTGAACAGTCAAAGCAACTCACACTCACGCAGCAGCAACTGCGGCGCACGATTTCTTCAGTGGATTCAACCAAGGTCGATTCGACGGTCGTGAATTTGCGGGCGGCATCGGCCAACTTGGAGAAACTGACGCGCTCACTCGATTCAACGCGTGTGGCGGTGAATGCAACGATCGAAAAGGTCAACACGGGTCCGGGCACGGTGGGTCGATTGATGAATGATCCCGCCGTTTATCAACGTGTGGATACGCTGTTGTTGCGTCTCGACTCGCTCATTTTCGACATCAAGAAAAATCCACGCAAGTATATCAATTTGCGGATTTTCTAGACCACAGTGTAGACGACGCGAATGCGCTCGGCCGGACGTCTGGTTACAAGATCGCGCACATTTGGACGGCGCAAGCGCGGGCAGTTTGCCTGCGTCACCCAACCGCCGATGACAGGCTGCGAATGACGCGAATTGAAACGGTGCAGTTGCGAGTGGCATCGCGGCGGGGCCGCTAGCGGTGCACGTTGCTTGATGAAAAAACGTGCGATGCCGCGATTGTCGTGACGCCGCCGCATCGCGTTCAGACCACATTCGCGTCATTCGCGATCAGTTGTTGCTGTTCGACCGAGATAGGAAAAAGCAGGCCGCGAACGACGCGGCCTGCTTTTTCTCAATACTCCGGACAGTCAACGCAACGGCGCTTAGTTGAAGTTGTAACGCGCACTCAACTGCATACGCCATACATCGGAGAGGCCGGCCGTATGCTGGTACGACGTGGACAACAAGTTCGTGCCGATGTTGCGCAAACGATAGAGAAGCGCACCGTTCGCATCCGCACCCTGCGGGAGCAGCGGCGTGTTGGACACCAGACGCTGGCTTGAGCCCCACTTCTTGTTCAGCAAGTTGTCGAGGTTCAGCACATCGAATCGCACCGACAGGCTGTTCTTCTTGCCACCAACGTGCGTAAAGATTTCCTGCGTCACACCCAAGTCGCTGCGGAACAGGATCGGGAGGAACACGGCGTTCCGAACGGCATATTCGCCGCGATGCGCATTGAGATACTTGTCTTGCGTGATGTACCCTTCCCATGCCGTCTGCTGGTCGGCTACCGTGAAGGTGCGCGCAGCCGTGGCGCACGTTGCGACCACCGCACCCGACGCACTCACGCAATACTGCTGGAAGTTCATCTCCGATACATCGCGCGGCACATACACCAAGTCGTTGCTCTGTCCGTCGCCGTTGGCATCAGCGCTGAACATATAGCTCGTGTTGTTTTGCGTCCGGCCTTCCGTGAAGATCGAGACGGTCGTTGCGCCAAACTTTGCGTACTCCTTCTTGTACGACAAGGCAACGAACACGCGATGCCCCGGCGAAAACGACGAGAACGAAACGCCTGGGTTGTTCGGATCGTTGGACTGTCCGTTTTGTCCCCAGTTTGACGCCGCGGTCGATCCCGGATCAAACGAGTTCTTCGACACGCCGTATGAGTATGCGGACTTCGCGAAGAATCCGTTGGTAAACGACTTGGTGAGCGAGCCCGAAAGGTTGAACGAGCGGCCAGTGTTCACATTGCTCAGCACATACGCTGCGGCAATGTTCTTGTTGATCTGGTTGGTACCCGCTGGCCAGCGCAGCCGCTGGTCCGAACCCGTAAATTTGGTAGGAGCAGCCGGCAAGTTGGCGTTGATGTAGTAGGCGCCGTTCACTTCGGTGTTATACAGGCCTTCCAATGTGCCGATAAAACCCCAGGGCAATCGCTTGTCGACCGCGAGATCGGTGCGCCACACCTGCGTGAACTTGTAATTCGGGTCGGACACGTCGAGTTCGTACGAGGCCGCTGGCGCGCCTGTGACGGTTGTCGGCTTGTACGTATCCGGATTGGGATTGAAGGGGCGCGTGGTGGTATTCGTAAATTGATCGAAGCCCGTCAGCACACCCGTGTTGCCCAATTGGTTTGAAATCCACACGTACGGCGGAACGCCGGAAAAAATGCCCGTACCACCGCGAAGAATTGTGGTACGATCACCCTTCACGTCCCAATTGTAGCCAACCCGCGGCGAGATGAGGATGTTCGCGTTGGGTAACTTCCCCGAGTTATACGAAACTGCAGCGCCGGTCTGATCGCGGAACGTGAGTGCGTTGGCCTGCGGGTTATTGAAAGCCGTGTTGGTGAACACTGGCAAGTCAAAACGCAGTCCGGCGGTGATCTTGAGCCGACGCGTCACGCGCCATTCGTCTTGCAGATAGGCACCGTACGTCATCACTTCAAGCGGCTGAATTGGCAGCGCGAGATTCGGAATATTCGTGTAGCGAACCTGGAAGCGGTTGAGCGTGACCGGAGCAACCGTTCGAGCCGGGTTCGCGAGGTAGCCATTTGCATCAGCGTAGAAATCCGTCAACGAGTTGTACACATACGCGCTTTGCAAGCCTGGCGAAAATCCGTTGTCCGAATTGTACTTCTGCGCTGTCACGCCAAGCGTGATATCGTGCTTGTCCGTGTAGACAGAGAAGTTGTCCTGAAACTGATATGTCTTGTAACGCAGCACGTTGTTTGGCGTAAACGGCTCCGAGCCGAACGACACGTAGTTGCTACCATTACTCAGAATGTCGACCAACGGAAAGAGACCCGCTTTGGCGATACGGCTCTCATCGTTTTTCGTGACACCCGCGATGATCTGATTGGACATATTCGAGCCAATCTGCGAGTTGAGCTCGCCAATGTACGATCTGATGTTTTCGAGAATGGCATACCCGGAATTCTGAAAACTCATCGAGTTGGAATTGTTCACGCGCGCACCCGCCGTGTTGCCGAGTGAACCCGAGTTGGACATGGGCTGATCGGACTTCGAATCGAGCTGGCTGTAGCGAAAGCTGAACTTGTTTCGATCGCTGATGTTGTAGTCCAGCTTGCCGATATACCGCGTGGACGGCACTTCAAAATTGTAGGCCTGGTATGGTCCCGTGCCGTAGTTGAACTTGGACTGCAAATAGGTGCTCAGCGCGTCGAGATCGGATGCGAGCACGCGTGTCGTATTGCCGACGATTGTTTGTCCACCAGTATTCGCCGTGAAGTTCGTCGCCGGTTGTGTTAACTGGTCGGTGTCGTAATCCACGAAGAAAAACAACTTGTTCCTGATAATCGGACCGCTGATGTACCCACCCGGTTGGGAAAACTTGAAGACGCCTTTGTTAAAAAACAGATTGGCCGTGCTATCGCCCACGTACCCCTGATTGCGCGTGGTGTAGTAGAGCGAGCCTTTGAATTCATTCGTTCCGCTCTTGGTCACCGCGTTGACCGCGGCGCCCGTGAAGCTGCCCTGTCGCACGTCGAACGGCGCGATGTTCACTTGCAACTGCTCGATGGCATCAATCGGAATCGGCGACACACCGGTGCGGGAGCCTGGCTGCGAGCCCAAGCCGAACGAGTTGTTGAACGACGAGCCGTCGAGCGTAAAGTTGTTCAAGCGATTGTCCTGACCGGCAAACGACGAACCGGACGACTGGGGCACAAGGCGCGTGAAGTCCGTAATAGTGCGACCAATGGTCGGAAACGCTGCAAGCGCCTCTTTCGTAATGGTTGTTGAAGCGCCCGTGATGCGCGAACTCAACGCGCCACCAGTGGCCGTCACCTGCACTCCACTCAGCGTCACCACCGCAGACTTGAGCTCGAGCGTCACGTCGGTCGAGGAACCAAGCGTCACTTCGAGGCCGGACTGGGTGTTGCGCTCAAACCCGATGGCGATGGCCGTCACCGTATATGGTCCGCCAATGCGCATGGCGGGAATCAGGAATCGACCATCGGTGCGCGAGAGCGCCTGGTACGTCGTGCCCGATGGTTGATGCACAGCGACGACACGCGCACCACCCATTGGCCCGTTCGTGCCGCGAACGGTGCCGGTCATGGAGCCCGTGGTCAAACCCTGCGCGGACAGTGCTGTCGTCGCGGTTGCCGCAAAGGTCAGCAACAGCGCGAAACAGCTCAACAGCTTCTTCATCCCAAACCTCCGAAAGTGGAAAAAACGCCGGTCGGACCGGCGTTCGAATTGCGCGTGGAAGTAACCGTGGTCAGGCATTGTTGGTCAAGCTGTCCGCGCTGATGTGACGGACGGGTTACGTGGCGGCCCGATCCCTTTGGGCAACGCCGTAGACATCGGCTCACTGGATCACCGTCCTCCGGGCGAGCGTATGCGTCGGCCCACCGTTAAAAAGAACACTGGAATACCCAAGGCGATCACTCCTAGCACAGCGACGGTTCCCCACCGCTGCCCTGGATCGACGAGCGCATTGACAAGCAAAAACAGCGTGGCCAGACAAAACAGTGCGGGAACCGCCGGGTAGCCCGGCGTTCGCACCGGTGGATTCCAGTCGGCCCGCTGGCGAAGTGGAAAGACCGCACCCACGCTCAAGATATAGAACACGAGGGACGCGGTTACGAAAATATCCGCCAATTGCTCAAACGACCGGAGCAGCACAAATCCGATGCCAATGACCGCCGCCAGAGCGATCGCGACATAGGGCGTTTTATATCGCGGATGCACGAGCGCCACCTGTCGAAAGAACAATCCGTCGTCCGCCATGGCAAAGAAAATACGAGGTCCCGTGAGCAACGATCCATTCACCGCTCCGAACGTAGAGAGCAACACCGTGATCGAAACCAGCGTCACACCAATGGGTCCGACCAATTTCAGCGCGACGTCAGCCGCGACGAGTCGCGCGCCGCGAATTTCGTCGACAGAAAGCACTGAGAGATACGCCACATTGGCCAAGAGATAAATCACCACGACGCCCAGCGTGCCCATGACGATGGCGCGTGGCAAATTCCGGCGCGGATCGGCCACTTCTCCGCCGACTTTCGTGAGATCACCCCACCCGTCAAACGCCCACAAGACCGACACCAGGGCCAAACCAAATGCGCCAACTGAAAAACTGCCGGGCGGTGCTGCGGGCGTGAAATGTCCACCCGTTTTCGGAAGGCCCAGCACCAACGCCAAGGCGACGATCAGCAAGAGTCCACCATACTTCGCCAACGTCGTCACGTTTTGTACCAACGAACCCCATCTCAGACCCAGAATATTGATGGTCGCCATCAGTGC
>JAYTTR010000102.1:0-2660 GCA_043744935.1 Gemmatimonadaceae bacterium | reverse complement strand
GTGAAAAACTTGTCGAGTACGGAAAAGGGCAAACACAACAGCAACAAACTGGTCGCACCACCGGCCGTGATCTCCACGTTGGCGACGAGCACCGGGTCTTCGCGATTCACCACCTGCAGAATTTCCGGCGACGATTCAAACGCGCTGATGCTGATGTCCATCGGCACGTGATCCTGCCAGATCTCTTGCAGGAGTGATGCGGTACGATCCGCCACAGAGCGAACGGCCATGCGCTCGATCGGCGTCAATGATCGCGTGAGTGTGGACCCTAATCCTGCGCCGCCAAACAATCGGTCGATCAAGAAATTCGAGAACTCCGGACCAACATCAATGACGCCTTTCTGCCCCGTCCCTTCGACGTCGAAGATGAATGAAGAGCACGGCGTGGGAAGCGACAACGTGAATTCGCCAAAGGAAAACTGCTCGACGCTTTGCAAACGGATTTCGATCTGACCACGAACGCGCGACACCAGCCACCCTTCGAGATTTTTCACCAGTCGTTCGTACATCGCTTCCAACGTGCGCAGTCGCTCTTTCGACACGCGATGTGGTCGACGCCAATCATACACTTGCACGTCGAGGGCAGCGGCCGTGTGTGGCGTGAGTCGCACGCCAGCACCACCGCCAAGCAGACGGTCGATATCATTTTGACTGAGCGTTTCAGAGCTCATGAGTTTTTACTGCACCACAAACTGCGGGAAGTACAATCGCTTCACCGCATTCTTGCCGAAGCGAGCACAAATCACCGCCTGGATTTCTGTTTTGATCGCTTCACGCGCAGACATGTCCACGAGCTGATCCACCGTCTTTGTGCCGAGTGCGGTGAGGATGACGTCGCGGAGTTCGGCGTCGCGGTCTTTAAAATCGGTGGACGCGGTGGACGTCCCTGTTTCGATGGCGACCGTGAACAGCAGGAATCGACCGCCGCCGCTTCCGGCAGGATTGAGCACGAGATTTTCGAGCAAGTGCATGGATGGCGCGGACGAATCCTTCCCCTTCTCACCAGCCTTCTCGCCTTCTTTACCGGCGGCCTTCCCGCCCGCCTTTTCGCCGCCCTTTGCTCCACTCGCGACATGTTCTCCCGCCGAGTCGGCGGCCGCCGAGTCGGCGTGCGCCGGCATCGAACGACCCATCTTTTTGGCCACGATCGGTCCGATGAACGATGCGCCGGTACCGCCACCCACGGCTAACCCGACGGCGACAAGCGCGATCAAGGGCAGCTTGGCTTTCAGCCCGGCTGGTGGCGCGGCGCCTTCTTCTACTGCTGGAGTGGGTTCGTGTGCAGCCATGGTCTGGTGGGGCGTGGGGAAGATCGACGCTGCTGTAGAAAGCAGGACCGGGGCCAGCGCACCTTCGACGTCAATTCCGAATCGTCATTGTCACATATCTCATTATATCACAACAGTTTAGGTGCGCCAATAAGCACCGGCTACTTTCATAGTAACCGTCAATACTGCAGCGAACAGCTAGGCAAAAAGCGATCGTCCGGCAGAATGTGCCGCAAGATGGGTACGAAAAGGACGAAGACGACGGGTGAGGGGAAGTGGCCCCTCACCCTCCGTCCTTGCGCCACGGCCCGGACCGCGGCGTTGACTACTCGTCGACTACCGCTTGATCGTCATCAATTCCTGGAGCATTTCATCAGATGTCGAGACCACCTTGCCATTGGCTTGGAACGCACGCTGGGCCACGATCATATTGGTGAATTCCTGCGCGAGGTCGACGTTCGACATCTCCAGTGCACCGCTGGTGAGCTGCGATTGTGAGCCTTCAAGCGCGAAGCCGAGCACCGCGCCGCCGGAGTTGGCCGACTCTTGATACATGTTGTCGCCGATGCGCAGCAAACCACTCGGGTTGTTGAAATCGGACAGCACAATCTTGGCGAGCGGCGAGGTGGTGCCGTTCGTGAAGAAGCCGGTGATGAGCCCGAAGCGATCAATCGAGAAGTTCTGCAACGAGCCTGACGTGTATCCGTTTTGGTCGCGCAAGACGGCGGTCGATGCAGTGGATGCAAACTGCGTGAGTCCATTCACGCCACCGTTGAGCTTCAGATTGATCTTTACTGGATTGGCACCCGGTACGGCGAAGTCGAGCGCGGCTGTGATGTTGGTTGACATCACGCCAGCTTGATCGAACGTGAACGTGCCGCCGTTCGTACTTGCAGCTGGCGCGGTTGGCGACATGAAGTACGAGATCTTGATCTCGGAATTTGACGGCATGTTCGCGGTGAACTGCACGGCGGGCGGCGGGCCGGCGCTGAACGACCAATCGGCTGGTGTTGCGTACGGTGTGCCCGTCGAACTGGCCACGCGCACATCAGCGGGAGCGATCTGATAGCCTGCCGGCGGCGTTGGCAATGAAATGTCCGCTGGCGGAGTAGCACCACTCGTTTGGAAATTTTGCGTCAATGCACTGGCGATCGGATCGATGCGCCAATCCCACGTGTTGGGCGCCGTCTTCCACATCTGGATCTTGATGTCGTGCTTGGAGCCTTGCGAATCGAACACGGCAATCTGCGTCTCGCTCCATGCGCCTTGATTGATCGGCAAGTCACGCGTGAGTTGATTGGTAAAGGTGCCCTGAAAGATCGGCGCCGACGCATTCAAATTGCCCGCGATCGTCGTTTCCGTTGTCGGTTTTGCCGACACCTTTTGACCAAA
>JAYTTR010000101.1:0-2660 GCA_043744935.1 Gemmatimonadaceae bacterium | reverse complement strand
ATTTTCGCTGGACCAACGAAGACTTCGACCTGCTCGGCGCCGATACCGACCGGGGCGATGTGCATGTGCGTTACGGACCGCCGGATGTCGAACTGACCGTATCGGGCAGCACAAATGGATTGGAAGGCGGTGTGTCGCTCGTCTGGATGTACAATAACGGTCTCGTGTTTTTCTTCGATCTCCCGCCGGGCTTCGGCACCGCGCGCTTTGCCTTTGCCGACCATGACAATGTCGAACAGATGAAGAACGCTGTTCCCGTGGCGTGGGATAACGTTCCGTCCACGCGACTTCTCGATACGATAGCCATTCGCATCGCGCGTTTTCGTAGCACGAGCGACTCGTCCGACGTCGTCGTTGCCGCACGGATTCCGTTTGACTCGCTCGTGCACGGACTCGGGCTTACACGGGCGCCAATCGATGTTGATATCCGATTGTTCGATCAGTTCGTCCGCATCACAGGCGTGGAGTCCGAGCAAACGAGCGTCCGTCCTGACTCGGCCATTGCTCCCGTCATGCGCGCGTGGACGCGACGTATTGGTCCGGGCATCAATGTGCTGCGCGTCGAAGCGCTGCAGGCAGACAGCAAACGCGCCGCGCGGGCAATCACGCGTCTGAATCCTGAAGTCAACGTTGGCTTTGGCATGAGCGACGTGCTGCTCGGGAGTTCACCAACACCCAACAGTGCCAGCAGCGTTCCAAAACGCTGGACCGATGTCAGCATGCAACCGGGTGTCGGTGAGTACACCGTCGGATCGTCGATCGGACTGCTTTGGGAAATGTACGATCTCGTCGCAAAAGACGGACAAAGCAAATATCGATTGGCCGTAACGATCGAACGCGTGAGCAAAGGTGGCGCGGCTGGACTCGCGGCACGTCTCTTCGACGGGCTCGGAAAAACTTTAGGGCGAGCGCAGGGAGGCCGCGATCAACTTACCATTTCGTTCGATCGTACCGTGCCTTCCGCAAATACACTCGTGGAGTTTCTGAAACTCGATTTGTCCGACTCACCGTCGGGCGCGTACCGACTTCGAGTGGATGTGCTCGATCTCGCCAATCAACGAAAAACCACCCGGCAAACGAGCTTCCGTATTCAATAAGTCACCTTCGCTCATTCGGACACTTACCGGTTCACGCGAAGGCGCAGAGACGCGAACGGGTCGGGACCATTCACCGCGCGGTGAAGGCCCTGCTTTGGCAGGGCCTCGCCAAAATTGATCGACAACGCACTGGTAAATGCATGAGTCGCAGGTAGGTGAGAAGCTGCCTGGAGTGCACCGAGGCCACACGGTCGAGCGAATTCACCTCCACACTCACCCGCGAATTCACTACGAGATCCGTATGGAACCCCGCTTAAAAATGAGGCCCGTCATTCTGAATACCTGTGGCCGCGTACCCTCGCGGCCCCATATCCCCGCGCCTCCCTCCCCCGTTGCGCTCACCCTCGTCACCGATTGTCTTTCGCCGTTCAATGCATCCAGAATTCCCACGCTCCGCCAACGCGTCCGACCACGTCGCCGGCAGCCGTACGTCCGACTACGACTACGAGCTGCCCGACGCACTCATTGCGCAGCGCCCCACGGAACCGCGTGATGCCAGTCGCCTGCTGGTACTCGATCGTGCCGCAAATACGCTTGCGCATCGCACGTTTCGCGATCTCGCCGATCTCATTCCCGCGAACGACGCAATCGTCGTCAACACAACACGTGTTTTTCGCGCGCGCTTGCTCGGCCGTCGAGACAGCGGTGGTCCAGCGGAGTTTCTTTTGTTGCGCCCGGTTGATGACACCCACTATGAAGCGATGGTGCACCCTGGCAGCAAATTGCGTCCAGGACGCACGATTACCATCGCACCGGGTTTTCGCGTCGAAATTGTCGAGACCACCCCGCATCGCACGCGCATTGTACGGTTGCACGCGGAGGGCAACGTACGCGATGCGATTGAACAGTTCGGGCATATTCCACTGCCGCCGTACATCAACCGCGCCGATGATGTGCACGACACGTCGCGCTACCAGACCGTCTTCGCGGATCAATCCGGGTCGGTCGCTGCACCAACCGCTGGTTTGCATTTCACGCCCGAATTGCTGGCGCACCTCGAGGCACGGGGGGTGCAGCGTATCAATGTATTGCTGCACGTTGGACCCGGCACATTTCGTCCGGTGCAAGACGATGATCCCACCGCACACATCATGCACGAAGAGTGGTGCGAAGTAACGCCGGAATCCGCGCGAGCGCTGAACGCCGTGCGCGATCGCGGCGGCAAACTGTGGGCCGTCGGTACAACCAGTGTGCGCACGCTCGAATCGGCCGCTGATGCATCGGGACGCATCCAGCCGATCAGTGGCGGCACCAACATTTTTCTCCGACCACCATATCAGTTTCGCGGTGTTGATCATCTCATCACGAATTTTCATCTGCCGCGATCGACACTGCTAATGCTCCTTGCGGCCTTCGCGGGTTACGAACAAACGATGCATGCCTATCGCACGGCGGTGGCAGAGGCATATCGGTTTTATTCGTATGGTGATGCGATGTGTGTGGTATGAGCGCGTGACCGCCTTTTCATTTCACCTCACGCACCAATCGGGCGCGGCGCGCGCTGGTCACTTTGTTACGCCACACGGCGTCGTTGAAACGCCGCAGTTCATGCCGGTCGGAACG
>JAYTTR010000100.1:0-2660 GCA_043744935.1 Gemmatimonadaceae bacterium | reverse complement strand
GCACGTGGGCTGCAGTGCGCACGCTGGGTGCGGCGCGTCCCGCAACGATGCCGCTCAAGCGCAAACTTGCGCTCGTCCTCGCCGTGATCGTCGCGGCGGGTTTCTTGCTCATACCACTCGCCACATTGGGCGGTCTGTTTCCCGACGCGCCACCACTGGCCGAGCCGACCGTTACCGCCACTACGATGATCGTACAACCGGCACCGATCGCATCGCTGCGCGCGAGCGAGGTGCGCTGATATGCTTAATCTGAACTCGAATGTTCCTGACGGTCCGCTTGAAGCCAAGTGGGACGAGCATCGGTTTTCGATGAAGCTCGTCAGTCCAGCCAACAAGCGTCGCCACCATGTGATTGTGGTTGGCGCTGGTCTCGCCGGTGCGTCCGCAACTGCGACGATGGCGGAGCTGGGCTACAAGGTGTCTTGCTTCGTGTATCACGACACGCCGCGTCGCGCGCATTCGATTGCCGCGCAGGGCGGCATCAACGCCGCGAAGAATTATCAGAACGACGGCGATAGTGTGCGTCGATTGTTTTATGACACCATCAAGGGCGGCGATTTCCGCGCGCGCGAGGCCAACGTGTATCGGCTCGCGCAGGTGTCGGTGAGTATCATCGATCAGTGTGTCGCGCAGGGCGTGCCTTTTGCGCGCGAATACGGCGGGCTTCTCACGAATCGTTCCTTCGGTGGAGCGCAGGTCTCGCGAACGTTTTACGCACGCGGTCAAACCGGACAGCAGCTGCTGCTTGGTGCGTATCAGGCACTTGAGCGGCAGATCAGCCTCGGTGCCGTCGACATGCATACGTTTGAGGAAATGTTGGATCTCGTCGTGGTGGATGGGCAAGCGCGCGGTATTGTCACGCGCAATTTGCTGACTGGGAAGATTACGTCGCATGCGGCGGACGCGGTGGTGCTCGCCACCGGCGGGTACGGCAACGTGTTCTATCTCAGCACCAACGCAAAGTTTTGCAATGCGTCCGCGATTTGGCGCGCGCACAAAAAGGGCGCAGCGTTTGCAAATCCGTGCTACACGCAAATTCATCCCACGTGCATTCCCGTGAGCGGCGATCATCAGTCGAAGCTCACCTTGATGTCCGAGTCATTGCGGAACGACGGGCGCGTGTGGGTCCCCGTAGCCAAAGGCGATGCGCGGACACCGTCGCAAATTCCCGAAGGTGAGCGCGACTATTTTCTGGAGCGAAAGTATCCGAGCTTCGGTAATCTTGCGCCGCGTGACATTGCTTCGAGAGCAGCGAAAGAAGCGTGTGATGAGGGCCGTGGTGTTGGTCCGGGCGGGCTCGGTGTGTATCTCGATTTTGCCGATGCGATCAAACGCTTGGGACAAAAAACAATTGCTGAACGGTACGGCAACCTGTTCGATATGTATCAACGGATCACGGACGAAAATCCGTACGACATGCCGATGCGCATTTATCCCGCGGTGCATTATACGATGGGCGGTTTGTGGGTGGACTACAACTTGATGACCACCATTCCAGGGTTGCATTGTATCGGCGAGGCGAACTTTTCCGATCATGGTGCCAATCGACTGGGAGCATCCGCGTTGATGCAGGGCTTGGCGGACGGATACTTCGTATTGCCGTACACAATCGGCAACTACATCGCGAGCACGAAGCTCGCGCCGGTCGATACGAAGCATCCGGCCTTTGTCGCAGCAGAAGCTGAGGTGCATGCGTTGCAGCGAAAGTTGCTGGATATTCGCGGCACGCGCACCGTCGACTCTATTCACAAAGAACTCGGCAAAATTATCTGGGATTATTGCGGGATGGCACGGTCGCGTGAAGGGCTCACTCATGCCCTCGAGCTCTTACCAAAATTGCGTGAAGAGTTTTGGACCAACGTAAATGTGCCGGGCACGGGCGAGTCGCTCAATCAGTCGCTCGAACGTGCGGGCCGCGTCGCCGATTTTCTGGAACTTGGCGAGTTGATGTGTCGAGATGCGCTGGATCGTGAAGAGTCGTGTGGTGGTCATTTCCGGGTGGAGTATCAGGACGCTGGTGAAGCGAAGCGTGATGACGATCATTTTGCATACGTCGCTGCGTGGGAGTACGGTGGTGCGAACGCCGCACCCATTTTGAACAAGGAACCGCTGGTGTACGAAAACGTGCACCTCTCCACGCGGAGCTACAAGTAATGAAACTCACACTGAAGGTCTGGCGACAGCCCAACGCTACGGCAAAGGGAAGCCTCGAGCCATATACGGTCGACGGCGTGAGCAACGACATGTCGTTCCTCGAAATGTTCGACATGCTCAACGAGCAGCTGACGGTGGCTGGCAAGGAACCGGTCGCGTTTGCGCATGATTGTCGCGAAGGGATTTGCGGCTCGTGCTCGATGATGATCAACGGACAAGCGCACGGACCGTGGGAAGGTACCGCGACGTGTCAGTTGCATATGCGTGCATTCAAAGACGGCGATAGCATCACCGTTGAGCCGTGGCGCGCATCGTCATTTCCAGTCGTCAAGGATCTCGTCACCAATCGCTCCGCGTTTGATCGCATCATTCAAGCGGGTGGATTTGTATCGACCAACACGGGCGGTGCACGCGATGCGAACGAGATTCTGATTGGCAAGGATATCGTAGACGGCGCTATGGATTCTGCGGCGTGTATTGGGTGCGGTGCCTGTGTTGCCGCGTGC
>JAYTTR010000099.1:0-2662 GCA_043744935.1 Gemmatimonadaceae bacterium | reverse complement strand
TGATAGAACCGTTACGCCAACCGACGCCTTGCGGAACTCACTGGTTGCGGTCACCGTCGCAACGCCGGGCGACAAACCCGCAATCAATCCCGCCACGTCAACAACAACTACGCGCGGATCACTCGTCGACCAAAAAATCGGGCGATCACTAAGCAGTGCTCCGGCTTCGTCGAGCGCGCGCGCCAACAATTGCGCGAAGCCACCAACTAAAACGATCGGCGTTGTTGGTGTGAGTTGAACGCTCGCAACGGCTCGAGCAGAAACAGTCAAACGAGCCACCGCGCTTTGACCATCGACACTGACCGCGATCTGCGCGGTGCCGCTATGAATGGCCGTAACGACACCAGCCGCCGAAACCCGCGCCACCGTCGTATCACTGCTCGACCAAAAGACTCGGCGGTCCGTGATCGGCTGCTTGTTCTCGTCGCGCACCGTGACTTGCAACGCAACGCTGCTGCCTTCGGCAAGCGTCAACTGCTCCGTCGATAGCACCACCGAAGACACGGGCGTCTCGACCGGACGCGGCCCCGTCACATCGCCCATGCCGCGACATGCCGTTCCGACCGTTGCGCCGCACACGAGAAGCAGCGCGCAAGCCACGCGGGTGAACAGTCGAGACCGCGATTGCAAGGCCGCCGTTGCACCGACGTTCGCTACGATCACGCTATCGACCGGCCAACGTGACTCGCGTCGGACGTGCGTGATGGTTTCGTGTTCCATCGCCCAGCTGTCCTTCCACGTTAAATCCCCAACACAAAGTTTCGCCGTCGACGGCCGTGCCACAGGTGTGCGCACCCGTTGCATTCAACGAAGCAAATGCGGTGCCGCCGACAACGCGCGCGGGAATGTCGCGGTCAATATTCGTCCCGTCGCCCAATTGTCCGTAGAGGTTGCGTCCCCAACACCACCCTTGCCCGCCGCGTGTTCGTCCGCACGTATGCACGCCACCGGCCGTCACCGATGCAAAGCGCGTGCTCGTGTTCACGCGTGTCGGCACGCTTTGATCGGTCAGGCCACCGAGGCCAAGTTGTCCTGCACTATTCTTGCCCCAGCAATACGCCTCGCCGGTGTCCGTCACCGCGCACGTGTGTGCGCCACCTGCCGCGATACTCGTGAACTTCAAATCACCGCTGACGACCACTGGCGTGCGTGCATCCACGCGAGCGCCATTGCCCAACTGCCCACTCGCATTCGCACCCCAGCAGTGCGCCGACCCGTCATTCGCGATGCCACAACTGTGATTCCAACCAGCGGATACCGACACAAAACGCAGGCCCGCATTCACGATGACAGGTGACGAACGTATCGCCGTACTTCCGTCACCCACCTGTCCGTTGTTATTCCCGCCCCAACACGCAACCTCGCCGCCGATGGTGAGTCCGCACGTATGCGCCAACCCCGCGCGCAACACGCGGAACGACAAGTTGCCCGACACGCGCACCGCCGCGCTTCGTGATGTCGTCGTCGCATCGCCGAGCTGTCCTTTATCATCCAAGCCCCAGCAATACGCGTCGCCGCCGCGCGCAACGCCACATGTATGAGCGAGTCCACTTGCAAGCGAGACAAAGGCGAGATCCAATGCAATCGGCACCGGAGTATCGCGTGATTCGAAGTCGCCATCACCCAATTGTCCGCGTTCGTTCGCGCCCCAACATTGCACGCGACCTCCAGCAAGCGCGCAACTGTGACGGCCACCTGCAGCGATGACACCGGGATCGTCCGTGGCGCGTACCGCTTCTGGTCGCGGAGCTTCCATCGGCATTGGTGGGACACCGGCTGCAACTGCACTCGGCGCTGCGGTAGGCGGCGTGGCTACACCAAGCGCCGTTCGCGCTGCGCGACGCGCCGCACGTCGCAGTCCGAGCCCCGCAATTGAATCCGCGCGCAACGAATCTGTCGCCCGCTGCACAACCGCGGCGCGCGCGAGTAAATCGAGGCGCGATGCCTCGACGCGCGACAGACTCGCACTGTCAGCGAGCGTTCCGTTTGCCGAGTGCAGAGAATCGGCGGTCGACGGTGCAACCACATGCACTTCCACCGCGCGCGAATCGGACAATGTCACAACCGGACGAGTGTGCGCCGGGAACAGCATTGCACGCTGCGAGTATGTCGCGACGCCACCACCAAGCATCGCCACGACGCCGAGCATACTCCACAGTTTCGCGCGCGACCGGGGCGTTTTCACCGTTGCCCAAGACGGTGCATCGTTCTCCAATTCCGATTCGACCGCGACAGCAGCGGGTGTTCGTGCGGCACCCGCGCCGTGCACTGCGGAGTTCGATAGCGCGAGTCCCTCTGCCGGTCGCGCAAAACGTACCGTCGACGCACCCGCCGCATCGCGTACAATCGATTTCGTTTTTGGTGCGGACTTGAGTGCATCACGACGACGTCGATGCGACTCTTCCCACTGTCGCCAATCACTCGGCACCACCCAGTGGTTCAGCGCGGAGAGCAAGCCCTCGGCACCGGCCCAACGCGCCGAGGCGCGCTTTTGCAACATGCGTTCGATGATGTATTGCAAGCGCGGCGGCACGACGCCCGGACGCAGTTCATCGATGGCCGTCAGTTCTTCGTTTTTCTGTTTGAAGATCACGCTATATAGCGCTTCACCCTCCCACGGTCGTTCGCCGGAAAGCATCTCCCACGCAACGAGGCCTAGGCT
>JAYTTR010000098.1:0-2669 GCA_043744935.1 Gemmatimonadaceae bacterium | reverse complement strand
GGATTACGATCACTCATGCGGATCGGTTGATGTTCGCAGATTCGACTGTGAGCAAAGGTGAACTTGCGGCGTACTACGCCAGCGTCGCGCCGCAGATGCTGCCACACGTCGCGTTTCGTCCGCTATCGGTATTGCGATGCCCGGCTGGATCCGATGGCGCCTGCTTCTATCAAAAGCATTGGACAGGCGCGTTACCCGACGGCGTAGGCACGATCGACATCGTTGAAGCTGATGGACAAGTTGCACCATATCTGTACGTGCGTTCCGCGCAAGGTTTGGTGTCGCTTGCTCAGTTTGGCGTAGTGGAGTTCCATTGCTGGGGATCGCGGATGGATCTCCCCGATTCGCCTGATCGCATCGTCTTCGATCTAGATCCGTCATCAGATGTCGCATGGTCGCGCGTTGTACATACTGCCAATCGATTGCGAACGCTGTTGCTTGGCTACGAACTGCAGTCATGGGTGAAAACGACCGGTGGCAAAGGACTGCATGTGGTGGTACCGGTCGCACGTCGTACGACATGGGAGCAAGTAAGTCGTTTTTCGCGCTTGATCACGTCGCATCTCGTGCACACCGACCCAACGGGCTTGGTTGATGTCGCCGCGAAGGTCGCGCGCACCGGACGTATTTTCATCGACTATCTGCGTAACGTGCGTGGTGCAACGGCGGTCGCACCGTGGTCAGCGCGCGCACGATCCGGCGCACCGGTCGCCGTGCCACGCTCGTGGCGTTCGGCGAGAGCAATGCGACATCCTGAACCATTCCCGCTTGCGTTGGCGTTGACCACAGCGAATCGGCAACGCGTCGATCCATGGTCTGGCATGCTGAGTTGCAAGCAACGACTCAGTCAGCACCTCATCGACACATTGGAATTGTCCGACTAACCTGCCGCTTGAACGCATTTTACGCCACAGCTTCGTGGGGTGTTAATCCAATGTATAGGTCTCGCTTTGCCAGTCGTCAATATGTGCATTGGACGACACGCATCAATGCGTGTACTATGATGCGACCGTGTCGGCCACACCCTATTCAGCCCCCATGACCGCAACGCTGCTGGCTGCAGATACGCCGCCCATCACGCCGCTCCTTGTGTGGGTGTTTGCACCATATATCGAAACCGCCGATCCCAACCTCGATTACTACAACGACTACAGTCAGAGTCGCGCCGAGTATGAGCGCGTGTTCGCGGCGTTGGCGTTGGCGTGGCGGTGGGAGCTGGTCACCATGGATAATTTTGAGGCCACGATCAATCGCGTCATTCGCGACTCGGACGGGCACACGCCGATCGTGCTCAATCTCTGCGATGGCGACGAGCTTAACGGCGTGCCGGGTGTGAGCGTTATACATCGCATGCAGTCGTTGGGCCTCTGCTACACCGGTGCTGACGCGCGCTTCTACGAATTGACGACATCCAAGATCGTGATGAAGACGGCCTTTGACGTTGCGGGAGTGTCCACCCCAGCGTGGGAAGTACTGGCCCGCGATGCCGGAAACGATGCAAGCGTATTCACGCGGCTCGGCGCTCCACTCATCGTGAAACCGGCGGTATCGGCCGGCAGCATGGGCATCACCATCAAGTCGGTCGTGAATACACCCGCCGAGTTACGTCGTGAAGTCGATCAATTATACGATGGATATCGCGGTTGGAATCTCACCGGCGGCGGTGTCTTTGTAGAATCGTTCATCGCCGGTCGCGAATTCACGACGTTCATTATTGGTTCGCATGATGCACCAGAGCGCCGCCACGTCTATCCACCCATCGAACGCGTTTTTCACGAACGCCTCCCCGCGAACGAACAGCTCCTTTCCTTCGATCGACTTTGGGAAATCTACGAGCGCGAAACTTCACTCGGTGATGACGAATATTTGTGGGAGTATGCTGCGGCACCCGATGCGCTCATGCAGTCCATCAGCGACATGAGTTGGGCGGCATACGTGGCGGTCGAAGGCACCGGTTACGGTCGCGTGGATCTGCGTTACGATCCTGTGACCGATCAACTGTATGTGCTCGAGGTCAATGCACAGTGCGGCATTTCAGAAGACGAAGCTTACACATCGATAGGCGCAGTTTTGCGCTTCGCGAACCGGTCGTACGCGCAAGCCATCAGCGAAATTCTTGAAGACGCCCTGGCGGCGGTTCCGTCCTTCGCTCCCAGCACAGCGTCATGAAGGTGTGTGTGTTGCAGCCGGACTATTCGACATCCGCGATTGACTACGGCAACTACGATCCGGCGCGCGATCTCTCGGCGCTCTTGCCGCAACACACGGTGCATCACGTTGCGCTCAACAAGTTGACGACGTACAAACAGCTCAAGCGGTTGTCACGCGAGGGGTACGATATTTTTGTCAACCTGTGCGAAGGGTATTTGGATTGGGACGTCCCTTCCGTCGACGTGATTTACTCGCTCGACTTGCTCAATGTGCCGTACACCGGTCCGCCAGCACACTTGTACGATCCGTCCAAGGCGTTGATGAAGTACGTCGCCTATACGGCCGATGTACGAACGCCCGCGCATGGATTGGTGCGCACTGTCGCCGACGCGCACGACGTGGCCAAGCAGCTGACCTTTCCACTATTTGTGAAGCCGTCACACGCTGGTGACAGCTTGGGCATTGACGCGCATTCGTTCGTACGCGACGAACGCGAGTTGGTCACGCAGGTGAGTCAA
>JAYTTR010000097.1:0-10422 GCA_043744935.1 Gemmatimonadaceae bacterium | reverse complement strand
CGCATTCTCCCGGACTCGCATCATTTTACGCGCGTTGACCGAGCGAGAAAAATTGGATATGACGCGTCGGCTCACCGGTGAACTCACAACAGTCACGCGCGATGTGCGCCGACCGCGTGCAGTGGAGCCGAATGCGCGAGTCGCAGCGTTGGGTGCGGTGCTGGCCAGCATGGCGGTGATTGCCAATGCGTCGCCCATGCCGCTTGATGCTGCCGCACAGGAATCCGCGCTCGCGCAGCGCGTATTGCGAATCGATGCGTCGTCCAAGCCACTGCAAGAGGTCGCGACACGTCTGAGCGAGGCCAGCGCTGCGATGTTGCACGGTCGGGCGTCCACGGCGAACGCGTTGCTCAATCGCGCCGCGCTCGTCCTCGCGGCGGTTTTGCGGCATGATGTGCTAAGTGCCCCATCAGCGGGACGTTCGCTCCAACTGCGCACGTTGGACGGCCGCGTGGCGGAAGCGCGGAAGCGCGTACCGGAACAGTGATGACTGAACGTTTTTTGCGCCTCGCTGCGCTGCTCATAGCGCTACTGGCATTTGTTGACCCCACGATCACGTCCGATCGTGCTAGCAAGCCGGAAATAGCGCTTGTGACGTCATTCAGCGACGCCCGGGAACAGGACGAACTTGCGAGTCGCGCGGAACGTCTGTTCGCAAGGAATTTTACGGTGCTGCGGGCGCCATTTTCGCGCGCGGCGGCCACTGTTGTAGTGGGCGATCGCTTGCCGTCGCGGATTGACGAACTGGCGCTACCGCTGTTCGCTGTATTACCCGCACAATCAGACCCGGTTGTTCGTATCGTATCCGTGCGCGCACCGCGCACGTCGTCCAATGAATCGCGCGTACCAATCGCGGTTGTGCTGCATGCGCAGGCGGCGCGCGGTCGTGTACTCACCGTCACCCTGCACCAAGGCGCGTTGGTGGTCGACCGTGTGGTTGACACACTGAGCACCGCGAACGCGACGCGCGAAGTAGTGCTCTCCTTCATGCCCACCGCCGTTGGAACCACCATGCTCTCCGTAGCGGCTGATGTGGGCGACACTTTGCACGGGGCGACAACGAACGTTGTCGTTGAGAGTCGCGACAGGCGGTGGTCCGTGCTTGCGTTTGATCCAAGGCCATCGTGGACCTCAACATTTGTGCGCCGCGCTATTGAACGCGATCGACGATTTACGGTCAGTAGTCGCGTTGTTACGTCCCGAAATATCAGCACGGACGCGGGTACGCCACCGAGCGCGTTTGATGACAGTGCGGCACTACTGGCATTCGACGTCATTGTGATTGGCGCGCCCGAGGCTTTGAGCGCGCGTGCCATACAAGTACTGGAACGCTATCTCCGGCAACGGGGTGGCAGTGTCATTCTTCTCTTCGATCACAACGTACCCGGCCCGTACTCCACGTTGCTCGGCAACGTATCATGGAGCAGACGTAGCAGTGCAACATCTCTGCCTGTCGCTGTGTCTCGTGGTTCGGTAGGTGGTGATAGCATTGGTTTGCGCGTCACCGATTTTATGTCGCCTGTGCAATTGCCCGACGGGGCGCGCTCCATAGCTCGGTTGCGCGCTGATTCAACGAACGGCACGGTTTCGCGTGCGCTCGTGTGGCAAACGGCCGTTGGTGCCGGTCGCGTCATCGTCAGTGGCGCCCTCGACGCGTGGCGCTTCCGTGATCCGTCGATTTCAGGGTTTGATCGATTTTGGCAATCGATTGTTGCAGCGGCGGCAGATGCGTCTCCACCGGCCATCGAGCTTCGCACGGTCACACGTTCGACGACCCCCAACGAACGAATCGATCTGTCCGTTACGCTGCGAGAGGCCGCGCTATCTGACGCTGCGGCTTTGTCGCACTCGGTGCATGCTTCTGTACAAGCGTTTGTTTTCGCCAACATTGAATCGCGCGTGTCGTCGCCTCGCGTTGCCGTTCGACTGTGGCCGGAGGGATCGATCGGAGAGTTTCGTGGATCGTTCCGTGCACCGAGCGTCAGCGGCCGCTATTACGTCACCGTTGCTGCTGGCGACTTGCGTGATTCGGTGCCTCTTGTTGTGACAAGCAGATCTGCTGCCGCGTACGACGAGCAACGAGATTTGTTGCGATCGATGGCTGTTGCTGGTGGCGGTTTCGCGGTTGACGCCTCACAGTTGGACAAAGTGTCGTCGGCACTTTTGCGCGCAGCAGTGCCTACGGTGCGTGCAGAAACGTGGCACCCCATGCGATCCGCGTGGTGGCTCGTCCCATTCACACTGTTCTTGAGTGCCGAATGGTGGCTCCGTCGCCGCCGAGGGGTCGCATAAGCGTAGTGACCGCCGTGCTGTCTGTATTTCGTGACAGCGATTGTCGCCCTCCGTACCCTGTGCCGCCTATGTATACACGAGAAGAAGCGAAGCGCATTTCCGACAAGGTCATCAACATGGCCAAAGCGGACTCCGTTGAGGTGGTGCTCACGGGCGGCGAACGTTCCGGCACGCGCTGGGCCAACTCGTCGATCACGACCAACTTGGTGCAGTACGACCGTCAGCTCAACGTGACCGTGCGTGTCGGACAAAAAACGGGCACTGCCAACACGCGCGACTTCAGTGACGCCGGTCTACAAACGATGGTGACGGACGCGGTGACCGCAGCACAAGCGGCGTCCGACACGCCTACGTTCGCGGAGTTACTTGGCGCGCAAGAGTATTTGCCGGTGGATGCGGCGCTTCCGGACATGGTGAATTTTGGGCCGGCGCAGCGAGCGCGGATGGTGCGCGACAGTATCGACATCGCCGAAAAAAAAGGCGTGCTTGGCGCGGGATATATTCCGAAAATTGACCAGACGAATTGCACGGCGAATTCGAAGGGACTTTTCGCATACTATCGCAACGTGGAAACGGGTTTCGTGCTGACGTGTCGCATGCCCGACGGCAGTGGGTCGGGTTGGTCCGGTACGACCGGCATTAAAGACATTCACATGATTGACGCGAAGGCGTTGACGGATGTCGCTGTTGCCAAGGCGCTCAAGAGTCGCAACGCGAAAGCGCTCGAACCAGGTCGTTATACCGTTATTCTCGAACCGCGTGCGAATGCGCGATTCCTTTCGTTGATGACCAGCATTTTCAATGCACCCGGCGGCCGCGGGGGTTTCCCGGGCGGCGGTGGTTTGCCGCTGGGTGTTGATCCAGCAGCAGCGGGTGGTCCTCCTGGTGGCGGTGGCGGTGGTGGTGGTGGTGGAGGCGCGTTTGGTGGCGGCGCTGGCAATTTTCTCAAAGACAAGAAACCTGGCGACAAAATCTTCAGCGATCTCTTTTCGCTCAAAAGTGATGTTGGCAATTCGGTGCTGCGTCAATCCACGATACTCGGCGACAACAAGCCGGCGAAAGCCGTCCAATGGGTGGAGAAAGGCTTATTGCGCAATCTTGGCGCCGGTCAGCCTGCGAACGTCAACATGAGTCTTGTGCAAGAGGGCTCTGAGCTCTCGGTCGAAGACATGATCAAACAGACCCGTCGTGGATTACTGGTCACTTTCTTTTGGTACATTCGGGGCGTACCGGCCGACGGGCAACCGCTGTTGAACACGGGCATGACCCGCGACGGATTATTTCTTATCGAGAACGGCGAGATTGTGTCACCCGTGCAGAATTTTCGCTGGAACATGAGCCCGCTCGTTGGCTACAACAATCTCTCGCTCGTTGGCAAGCCGGTGCCGATGCATATGGGTGAATCGTACGACGGCGGCAATGCGGCGCTCGTTCCACCAGTGCGTATCGAAGAGTTTTACATGACCTCCGTTTCGCCGGCCGTTTGATGCCGCGTGCAATCCGCTCGCACATTGCCAGGACACTCGCATGAGCCCCACACGTCGTGATTTTTTGAAGGGCGTCGGTGCAACGACCGCCGCCATGGCGTTCTATTCGCATGATCTCGTCGCAGAAATTGTGGCGACGTCGCCGCAAGGGCGCGTGCGCGATTCAAAATTCAAAGGCATGGCCGATATCGTCCTCGGCGAAGCGAAGTTGGCGGGCTGCACGTACGCTGATGTGCGATTCACCATGACGTCAAGCGTGCCAGGTGGCATGGCCAACTTCCGCGTCGATGCAACGGGTGCGGCTGGCGGCGGCGCGGGTCGTGGCGGTGGCGGTGGCGGTGTTGGTGGGCGCGGCGGTGGCGGTGTTGGTGGGCGCGGCGGTCGTGGTGTAGGCATTCCAACGGAAGCGGACCGTCAGGCCGGTGGATTTGGCGTACGCGTCATTCACAGTGGAGTATGGGGTTTTGCGAGTAGCCCCATCGTAACGGAAGAGGAGATTCGTCGCGTGTCCCGCGTCGCCATCGAAGTGGCGAAGGCCAGTGCCATTGCGAAAAAGCAGGACCTGCGACTAGCGCCTGTTCCACCGTACGTGGCGAATTACATCACACCGATGAAGAAGCATCCCACATCGGTATCCGCCACGGACAAACAGAATTGGGCACAAGCCATCGCGGACAAAGCGAGTGCGGTGAAGGGCGTGACCGGTGTGAATGTATCCGCCAGTCACGGCTATGAATGGCGGTATTTCGCATCAAGCGTTGGTTCGTACATCGAACAGGAATTATTCACCACGACGCCAACGCTCAGCGTGACGGCAAAAGTTGGTGATGTCACGAAGACGCGAAACTATCCCGGTGTCGCGGGCTGCGGCGGTTGGGAATTTGCCGAAGAGTCGGATTTGCTGGATCAGGCCGAAAAAGTCGCGACCGATGCCGTGGAGATGTGCACGGCCAAGCCACTCGGCGGCAGCGGATTGAAGGATCTGATTCTTTCGCCGTCGCACGCGATGTTGACGATTCACGAGATCGTGGCGCACGCCACCGAAGTAGATCGCATCGTTGGTTACGAAGCGAACTACGCGGGCACGAGCTTTGTGAAACTATCGGACGTTGGCAAGTTGAAATACGGCTCGAAACACATGAACATCACCGCTGACAAAACCAGTTCTGGATTGGGCACTGCCGGCTATGACGACGACGGCGTGAAGGGCATGAAGTGGCCGCTCATTCGCGAAGGAGTGCTGGTCGGCTTGCAGACGAATCGCGAAACAGCGCATCTGGTCGGTGAAGATTTTAGCCGCGGCTGTACGTTCGGCAACTCGTGGCGGGACTATCCATTTCTGCGCATGCCCAACGTGCACCTTGAAGCTGGGCCAGCCAACTCACCAACGCGAGATGCACTGATTGGCGATGTGAAAAACGGCGTGATGATCGACGGACGCGGTAGCTACTCAATTGACCAGCAGCGCTACAACGGTCAATTCGGCGGCCATATTTTCTGGGAGATCAAGAACGGAAAGATCACGCGCCAGTGCACCGATGTGACGTACAACGCAATCACAACCGACTTCTGGAAAAATCTCGACGGCATTACCGGACCGAACGAGTGGCAGATGCACGGAACCGGTGGCGACGCGAAGGGTCAGCCAACACAGACCAATAGCATTTCGCACGGCTCACCGTGGATGCTCATTCGAAAAATGATGGTGGGCGCGGCTTTCGACTAAGTACTTGCTATAGCGCAAGAAAACACCTCAGGTCATCGCATACACGACAAGGTTCACCGCGAACTTCGTGTTATCCGATGACCTGAAGCGTTTATTGCGCCAACCATAGTCCCACTCGCACCCGTAGTCTTTGCTCGAGTAGACCACACCGAGTCGACCATTGCGTTCGATGCCCTGCAATGCATCGTGCACGATATTGTCGCCCCATCCGTTTAGTTCGTGACTCGTTTGCGGCGGTCCGTTCGGAAATTTGAAGAACGCGCTATACAGCGGATGTCGATTTGAAATTTTCGCCATCACGTCGGCACCAGTGCCAAACGCCCGTTGCATTTCGGTCGCAAACGATTTGGCGTACAAGCCGTTCGTGTCATGATTGCAATCGTCGGAAAACAGGAGTCCGCCATTTTCAACATATCGCACGAGGCCCAACCGCTCACGCTCGCTGAAACGCACGAGTTTGTGTCCTGTCATGAACAGAAATGGGAACGCCTGCAATTCGGCCGAGTCTGCCGTGATGACCACTTCTTTTTGCTGCACCGGAATTTCGGTATACTGCACGACCGCATCGAGTACGTTCGCGCACACTTTCGGATTGTAATCCCAGTCGCCCGAGTCGTAACGCAAGCGCGCGAACACAAACTCGAAGGAGGGCAACTTGCCAGCGACCGTTGCCGCTGCAAGGCCAATAAGAAAGTTGCGACGGTCCATATTCGAAACCTAACAAGTGTCGTAGCGTTAACGTGCGCGCGGGCTTTCCTTTCCAAGATTCCCCAACCCCTCTCGCGATGCGATTCGCCGCTCACTCGCTCTTGCAGTTGCTCGTCCTCTGCGCCACGGCCGCGACATCGTCGCCTGCGCAGTCGGTTGTTGGCGGCCCTCTTGCGAACAATCGTACGGCCGCCGCAGTCACGCTCCGCACCGCTCGAATTCTCGACGGATCCGGACATGTGCTGAACAACATGGACATTGTAGTCGAAAACGGGCGCATCGCTCGACTTGTTCCATCGACGGGTCCGTTACCACCTGGCGCCATAGATTTGCGCACGCGCACTGTACTGCCTGGACTGATCGATACCCACGTCCACCTCGGCTGGTACATCAACGACAAGGGTCGACTGCACGCGAACGGTGACGGCGACACACCCGCCGTGTCGTCGCTCAATCAAGCTGGCAACGCGTGGGCGACTTTGCGCGCGGGTTTCACCACGGTGCAAAGTGTTGGCGAGCCAGAGAACGGACCGTTGCGCGATGCAATTAATCGTGGCGTCATTCCTGGGCCGCGCGTGCTCACATCGCTCGGCTCACTGAATGAAACCACAAAGGGTGGATCTCCCGATTCATTGCGCGCTAGCGTGCGACAATTCAAATCGCGCGGTGCGGACCTGATCAAAATCTTTGCGTCGAAGTCCATACGAGACGGCGGTGAAGCGACCATGACGGACGAACAGCTGGCCGCTGCTTGCGGCGAGGCCAAGAACGTCGGCCTCCGCACGTTAGTGCATGCGCATTCGGCAGAATCCGTACAGCGCGCAGCGCGCGCGGGTTGCACGCAAGTCGAGCACGGCGTGTTTGCCGATGATGCGACGCGCGCACTCCTGGTATCGCGGGGCACATTTTTCGATCCGCAGTGCGGTCTTGTGTTTCACAACTACCTCGACAATAAACCATGGTTTGACGGCATCGGGAATTACAACGCCGTTGGGTTTGCCTCGATGGAAAAAGCGTTACCGCTCGCGGAGTCTGGTATCGGATTGGCCAGTCGCACGGTGAATTTGAAGCTGGTGTTTGGCACCGATGCGGTGGCGGGTGCGCACGGCCGCAACGCGGAAGAACTCGTGTGTCGTGTCCGGAAGGGCGGACAGTCTGCAACGGACGCGATCATCAGCGCCACCTCCCTCGCGGCAGAGTCCATGGCCTTGGGCAATGAGATCGGTCGCATCGCCGTTGGGTTGGCGGCTGATATTATTGCGACGAACGGCGACCCTTCGGTGAATATCGAGGCAACACAACGTGTGTCGTTCGTGATGCGCTCAGGAATCGTGTACCGCAACGATGCGGTCGAACAAGCGACAACACGACCGAAAGGCAAATGAGCGAAACGTCACGCGGCACATTGCTAAACGCGAACACCACCATCACCATTTACGCTTTCGATGCCTGAAACCGCAAAGCGTTTGGCAATTGTTCCGTGTGGCACGTGCGGAACGCTCAATCGTGTTGATCTTGCGCGAACCGACGCCGCGCCCGTGTGCGGGTCGTGTAAATCACCGATCGCGCTCGACATACCGATCGTGCTCACTGACGCGACGTTCGACCAGGTGGTGTCCAACAGCGCAGTGCCAATCATTGTGGATTTTTACGCCGATTGGTGCGGCCCATGCAAGGCGATGGCCCCGGTGTTCGCCAACCTCGCGAAACGTCAGCGCTCGTTAGCGCTTGTGGCGAAGGTCGATACGGATCGCAATCCGTTGATCGCCCAACGCTTCAGCATTCGGAATATTCCGACACTCACGGTACTGCGCGACGGCAAGGAAGTCGCGCGGCAAGTAGGCGCCGTACCGATAGCGGCCCTCGAGCAGTTGCTCGAAACTCGGTAGGCACGTTTCCGCGTTGCTTAGCAGGCACGTACACGAAGTCCTCCAGCCCATCTTTCGATGATGTATCGCTCCGTCGCGCTCAGCGCTGTGCTCCTCGCTGCCCCACTCGCCGCTCATGCACAACAACGGGTGGTCACGGCCGAAGAGTACGCGCGCGCCGAGAAGTTTTTGCCGGTCAATACGAACCGATTGGTGTTTCGTGCGGGCGTGCAGCCGACGTGGTTGAGTGGCGATCGCTTCTGGTATCGCGTGCGCTTGCCGAATGGCACCTCACCGATGATGCTCGTCGATCCCGGCAAAGGAACGAAAACAAATTGTGCGACGGACGCCGCGGCGTGCACGGGCATTGATCTGCCAAACCGCGGCGGACAACCTGCGCCCGACCGTGTTTCGCGAGCGCCGCAATCCATGTCGCCTGACGGGAAGAAGGGTGCGTACATTCGCGATGACAATGTGTGGGTCCACGATGTCGCGTCCAACACGGACACTAAAGTCACGAACGACGGCGTAACAGATTTTGGGTACGCGACGGACAATGCAGGGTGGATTCACTCTGAGCGAGCCATTGTACTCTGGTCGCCGGATTCCAGAAAAATTGCGACATTTCAACAGGACCAACGCAATGTCGGCGAGATGTATCTCGTAAACACGACAGCGGGGCATCCGGAGATGCTGCGGTGGAAGTATCCGTTGCCGGGCGACAGCATCGTCACCATGATCCATCGCGTCGTGATCGATCTGTCCGCTGCGCAGCCGGTCGTCATTCGTTTAAAGATGCCTGCCGATCAACACCGGTCGTCCGTGTGCGACCACATCAGTTGTGTTGATGGTGAATTCGCGGATGTACAGTGGTACCCCGATGGTTCGAAGCTGGCATTCGTTTCGTCATCGCGCGATCACAAGGTGGCCACGTTGCGCGTCGCCGATGCGACAACCGGCGAGGTGCGCGACGTGCTGCGCGAAGTCGTCAACACGCAATTTGAATCGGGCGAGAACGTACCAAATTGGCGTCTGTTATCCGCATCCAACGAAGTTCTGTGGTTCTCGGAACGCGATGATTGGGGACAATTGTATTTGTACGATCTCACAAGTGGCGCGCTCAAGACGCGAGTTACGACCGGCGCAGGGAACGTCATCTCTATTGCCCGCATCGACGAAAAAACTCGGCAATTGTGGTTTGTGGGTGCCGGAAAAGAACCATCTCGCGACCCGTACTTCAAATCCTTCTATCGCATTGGTCTCGACGGCAAGGGGCTCACGCTACTCACGCCGACCGATGGTGATCACACGGCCGACTTGTCTCCCTCCGGCAAGTATTTCGTGGACACATGGTCGCAACCCGATGTACCGCCAACGTCTGCGCTGCGCGACGCGATGACGGGCAAACAGATCGTTGCGCTCGAAACGGCGGACATCACGAAGCTTGTTGCGAGCGGATGGAAACCGCCAATGCGCATCACCGTGAAAGCGCGCGACGGGAAGACCGATCTGTACGGCTTGTTGTACACGCCCACGACGCTCGATTCGACCAAGTCCTATCCAATCATTAATTATATTTATCCAGGACCGCAGGTTGGTAGCGTGGGCAGTCGTACGTTCAGTGCATCACGTGGCGACAATCAGGCGCTCGCCGAACTCGGATTTGTTGTCGTCCAAATAGACGGCATGGGTACGCCGATGCGCTCGAAGTCTTTTCATGATGCCTACTACGCACACTTGGGCGACAACACGTTGCCCGATCAAGTGGCCGGCATGAAGGAACTCGCACAGCGCTACCGGTTCATCGATATCAACCGCGTCGGCATATGGGGGCACTCCGGTGGAGGGTTTGCGACCGCGGGTGCCATGTTCCGCTATCCAGATTTCTTCAAAGTGGGCATTGCTGAATCAGGCAATCACGACAACCGCGTGTACGAAGACGATTGGGGTGAGCGCTATCACGCGTTGCTGACGCGTGGTCCGGGACCGACGGACAACTACGAAGCCGAAGCCAACCAGTCGCTCGCCAAAAATCTCAAAGGCAAGTTGATGCTGGCACACGGCACCATCGACGATAACGTGCCGCCAAATAACACGCTGCTTGTGGTTGATGCGCTCATCAAAGCCAACAAAGACTTCGATCTTGTGCTCATTCCCAATCAGCCGCATGGCTACGGATCGGCCAGCGCGTACATGATGCGACGACGCTGGAATTATTTCGTGGCAAACCTCTTGGTAGGGAGTAGGGAGTAGGGAGTAGGGAGTAGGGATGAGCAATAGGGAACGCGTCTCAAGGCAGCTTGAGGCGCGTTTCCGTTGGTGTTACCGCATGCACCATGTC